>NZ_CAWPRX010000165.1:0-60367 GCF_963890365.1 Tychonema sp. LEGE 07196
GGGTAAACCGATGTTGCAAACTAATCCCAATTTCCTCTTGAGCCCCCCTTAGCAAGGGGGGGATTGGGGGGGGTAAACCGATGTTGCAAATTAATTCCAACGGCGGCGCTAGGCAAATAACTAACCACAAAATCACCACCAAACAAAGCATGAATCGGGAAGCGGTGCAAGTCCCGATGCGGAATCAAAATCAACTCAGTAATCCCCTCTAATTGCTGTTCAATAACATCAATTTTCAGGATTGCATTGAGTCGTGCAAATTTACTTGCCATTCCCCCACACCAAGGATGATTTACTTGACTTGTTTTCTCCTTGGATTGATAATGGGTGTATTGTTGATTCCACTCCTTCACCCATTTTTCAAGTTCATCGGGAAAATAGCTGAAACAGGTTTCGGGAGACAACAAGCCGTCGGATTTAATAATGAATGTTGTCAGGGCTGCGTCGCTAAGATGCCAGTAAATCGCGGCTGTTGTGGGATTGATCAGTTGCTGAATTTGGGCGTGAGTGACTGTCTCTGCTGTTTGGTAATCGGGAATTGGCAAGGCATCCAGCAGCCAAGACAAGCAGACATTTTTATCGGTTTCGGCTGTGGCTAAGGCTTGGGTAAACTGCCCGGATTGGATGAATATATTTACGGTTAACTGTTGAAAGCTAACTAATTTTTCGGTGAGTTGCTGTTGGGTGAGTTGCGAATAGTTTTGCTCTTTCAGTAAGCTTTGCAATAAATCTGTTGCATCTCGCCGTAATTTATTGGATTCGTCAGTTTGTTTTAAGCTGACTAAGGTTTTGATTAATTTTTGCAAAACTTTTAGATGCAGTTTTAGGAAAGTATCTTTGGTTAGAGTTTTGAGGGCTTCGTCGTAGCTGATGGTGGCTTTATTCCAATAGGTGTTGGGAGAATTGAGTTGCCCGCGACTATAATGAGTATCTCCTAGTGCTTGATGCAGTTTTCCGTATCCTTCGGGGTGGGTATTTTGTCGGCAATATTCTAAGCCTGTTTGTAATGTTAATATTTCTCCTTCATAGCCGCGCTGTTTCAGGTTGTGAGTTATGAGAGTTCTGGTAACAGGTGGAGAATTAGGGAATTGTAGCTGTAAGATTTCATAAACTACCTGGTTATGTCTGGTTGCGCTGCTGACTGTATTGCTGCGATTAATCCAGGCAACGCGATAATCTGGTTTGATTTCTAAGGCTTTGTCGTAGGAGGATCTCGCATCTTCATGCCTGCCTAAATCATCCAGTGCAAAGCCCCGATTGTTCCAGGCAACGCGATAATCTGGTTTGATTTCTAAGGCTTTGTCCAAGGAGGATCTCGCATCTTCTAGCCTGCCTAAATTATGCAGTACAACGCCCCGATTAATCCAGACTTCGTGTTTATCTGGTTTGATTTCTAAGGCTTTGTCCAAGGAGGTAATCGCTTCAGATAATTTGCCTAACTTACGCAGCGTATTACCCCAATTTTTCCAGGGTATGTGGTCATCTGGTTCGATTTCTAAGGCTTTATCATAATAGGCGATGGCTTCTTCATGTCTGCCTAAATTATTCAATACAGCGCCCCTATTGTTCCAGGCTTCAGGATAATCTGGTTGGAATTCTAAGGCTTTGTCGTAGGAGTTCAGCGCCCCTTCAAAATCCCCTAAATCATATTGCTCATTACCACGCTTTTTCCAAGCCTCAGCCTCTGGATCGACATCCTCTCCCCCCTCACCCGAAACTAGCGGAAACTCAACCAAAATCTCCCTACCAACATTCCCCGCCACCTCTCCCAATTCCCCGCCCGCAACTCTACCCAACAACTCCAACCTGCGCGCCAATTCCTGAAGCGATACCACCGCATCCGCAGACGCTGTACTCCCCTGCGCGCCCTCCAACAATCGAACCCCAAACCCTCGCAACCAAGCCGCCAAATCACCATTTTTAATTTGTTTGGCGAGTAAGAATTCCGCAACACCGCCTCTTCCCCAGCCCTGATTCACCCCTTCGAGAAGTTCCATCAACTTCGCCTCGTATTCCGCATCAGTCAAAGTTGGAGGAACCCCCCTCAGTCCCCCCGCGGCTTCGGGGGGAAGCAAGATTTGTTTTCTTTTTCCCCCCACTATTACTAAGAGAGGAAGCAAGATTTGTTTTCTCTTGTTCCTCTTGTTTCCCCCCCTTACCAAGGGGGGGCGAGGGGGGGTTAAAATACTGAGTATAAGCGGACAAAATCCGCCGAATTAATTGTTTCAGAAATCGCCAGATTTTATCTAACATTGGTGAGATGGTGAGGCGGTTTATTTTTGTTATTGTAGCAGGAATTGTGGGGATTCGTTATCACCTGGATCACCCGGCGGTTGAAACCGCGTCTACACAAACAATGTCCGCCTCCGCGGACTAAGAGATCGGAGATATTTGAGTTCTTCTGGCAACCCCAAATAAAAAAATGCTATAATATCAACTTTAACTCCTAAACTTGTCCAGTCAACAAAGCACAAACTAAAATTTTATGGTGATTATTACTTCACAAGAAATTGCCCAATTTCGATCGCAATTAGCCGAATATCCCGAAGCCCTAAAAGCCCTCGACGAAATCGAAGATTGCGAAGGTAACATCGAAGATGCAGCAATATCTCTGGCAATTCAAGCCGGACAAGAACCGAACATTTCGGAAAAATGGCTGGACGGATTGGCGAAAAGATGCCGCGTTGCTATCTGCAAATCTGAGGTTAAAGAAGAGTTGACAAACGGACAATTGAATGCAGCATTTAGAGATTTAGTCGCGGCCAAAATTTGTCCTAAAATTTTGGTAACTTCCGTGATTATTTATGTATTTAAAACTGGAGTAAATGATTTTTGCGAGCCTCTGGAATATCAACTGTAAAGCCATCAACGCAGTTAAAATCGCCCCGATTTCCTGAAATAAAACGAGGCGATTTATGAAGAGGGATGGCTACGTCGCGCCGACTTTTATCTACCCCTGTGCGCTGCTGTACCCAGTCGGCACTAAATCCGGCGACAATCCCAAAGATTTCCCCAGCAAACGAGCCAGTTGCACTAAAAAATTGGCAGTATCTCTGTCTCCTTCCCCGGCCATTGAAGCTGATATCTGGATTAGCATTTGCACAAATCCGGCATCTATTAAATCGGAACAGGAACTTAAAACCTCTGGTTCTTGGCCGTTGGGACAGGTGAGCACTCGCTCGATCAAGTTCAAATAAGCTTCTTGGCGTTCTGGATTCATTTTGGGAGGATGGGTACAGTAAATAATTTATTATTACGCTTAATTCTGTTCTGTCAATCAGGCGATCGAATATGCGATCCCCGTCTTTGCTCTAGAATCTTTATTCCGTCTGGAATAGACAGAAGCTTAAAGAAAATCTTAAGTTTCTTAATCTTAGTTTAGTTGAGGTAATACCAATTTCATAAAGTAGCGCTAGATATTACCCCCCCAACCCCCCCGAACTCGCGGGGGGGCTAAGATTTGATCTACACCACATATTTAGAAAAATGGTATAAGGTGTTATTTGGCACACTCTAATATTAGGTAAGATAGGCCGACTGGTACCCTAGGATTCAAGAAAATTAGGAATTTATAAAATGAAAATAGGAATATTTTTAGGAAATTTAGGAAATCCCGCCATCTACTATCCCAAACTCGCCCAAATTACTGGCGGAGTTGGTGCGAGTATTTTTCTTTGCCAATTATTGCAATGGAAAGTGCAACATTCCAACTCTAGCGAATGGGTGAAAACTAACAGCAACGAAATAGAAAAAGCCACGGGTTTAAGTCCCGAAGAACAAGAAATCGCGAGAGGGTTGCTAAAAGTGCGATCGCTCTTGAAAGAAAAATCAACAAATCCCCACACCGACACCCTAGAACTCTGGGCGGATATTGACGCTTTTGAGGAAAAACTTAATAACTTTTTTGCCAACAACCACACCGAGACTATAACAGAACCAATTCGCGATCGCACAAATCGCCCTGTAGAAATATTATCCGAAACTTCCCCCCCACAGCGTGCAGTTAAAACCGACAAATATTTCGGACAACCGCGCCAGCAAATAGCCGTTGCTGTCACCGCGAATTACCAATTTAGCGGCCCTTGGAATTCCCAAGAAGAATTGCACAACTTTCAGAGGGCTTTAGAAGAATATGCCAGAGTTCGCAACTTGGGATTTGGCAATCCTTCGGGATGGGCTTTTAAGGTTATTGACGGCATGACAAAAGGCTTAACTTCGACTTTTTGGGACGAATTTATCGCCGGAATTCCTTTGGGAGAAAGTCAGAAAGTTAAGCGGGATTGGGAAATTGAGCCGGAAGTGCCTTATCCGGCGTTTGAAGAGGAGCGAATTCAGTATTACGTCCACAAGGGCGAACCGCTGGAAGCAGCAGTGTCTAAGGCCCGCGCTGACTTGAGAAATCCGGTGTTGGGGAAGGATTTGTGGGAGGGTTTTTTGCGAAAGTGCGATCGTATTGCGGATGATGCGCTGAAAGCAAAACTGCAGGGCGTTGACACACCATATCTGCCCTCTTCCTTCAACGAAAAACCGCAAATCACCAAGGATAGCGTAATGCGGAAATTAGGGGCGATCGCGCCGCAATTTGCCCTGAATCAATCCACATCTGAAACTATCGCCGAACCGCCAAAACTCGAACCACAAGAACAGACTACCGCCGACGAAATCCCCAGTATTTCCTCTTTGCAAAAAGCTTACCAAACTCCTCTCGGTCGCAGTATAGTTGAAAAACAAATCGCTGCTAATCCACAATGGGGTTATGAAATTGTTGATGGTGAAATTATAGAATCCATTTTTTTTTAGGAGGCGAATGTGAAGCGAGTTAGCGATATCGATCCGCTGGGAAGTGAGCGGGCAAATCCTTCTGACGAAGAGAGGGAACAACTGCGGCGGAAAAGGTTGCAGCGAGAAAGAGATGAAGGATATCAAAAGTTAGTTGAACTATGCAATTTTGGCGAATATGACATGGCCCAGCAGTTGGCAAATCGACATTTTAATTGGGGTTATGAAATAGTTGATGGGATGGTGATGGAGAAGATAGATTAGATATTAGCCAAAGTCAGGACACGGCAGTGCCGTTTCCCTACAATTAATTGCGCGATGGTTATCAGAAAAGGAAGATTGATGATTGTGGGGTAGGGACACGGCACTGCCGTGTCCTCCTTATCTTGTGCAAGTTGATTACCACAATCTCTATGTTACAATTATAACTAAAACTTAAATAACCATCAAAATATGACGACAACTATTAATGCAAAAAATCTAACATTATCAGAAGTACACCGTCTGTTCGGCTTTCAAAAGCAGTACACTAACTCATTTACCTCTCTGTTATCTCTTGAAGATATCACAGAACACGAACAGCAGGAACTTACACAAATTAGGGATGATTTTGATGACTATATTTCCACGGATCGAGTTTCAGAAGGACTGGTAAAAGCTCTGACTACCTTTCCCTTAATGCGATTGGCTGGCTTCTACCGCCGCCCGATTAAAATTAGTTTAGAACAAGACATCGCTGAAATTAGCATTGAAGATGAAGATACTATCATTAAAGGACGGTTTGATATCTTGGCTGTCAACAGGATAAAGCCCATGAGAAGCGATACATATTTTTGGGTTTTGGTAATTGAAAGTAAAAATTCTGGAATCAACGCATTGATGGGCTTATCCCAATTGCTAACCTATGCTTATCAAAATTTAAAATATCAAGACACTATCTGGGGTTTGACAACAAACGGAATGCACTATCAGTTGGTGAATATTCAGGGGGGAAATACCCCAAGCTATCAGCTATTGCCTTTGCTAAACTTGATGGAACCCGAACCTTCAATTTTGTTGCTGCAAGTTTTAAAGGCTATTTGTAAGCTGTAGATGAAGGATGAAGGAAGAAGGAAGAAGGAAGAAGGAAGAAGGAAGAAGATACATCTTGCTTTGATTCGGAGACTCTCTTGAAATTATCTGCGTTGATATGTGTTTATCTGCCTTTCATCTGCAGTATATCTATCAATAAAAGATTTATCTAATAAGTCTAATCATCATCGCCCTAAAAAAAATGAGGCGGGGAGAATTCCCTACCTCAATTTTTAGCTAACTTTTTCCCTAAAAAAATAGGGCTGTTAAAGCTTAGTAGCCTCTGCTGTTAGGCTTGTGGACGATGAAGCTCAGCACTTGGCACTGCTTCACGTTGTCAAAACCCATAACGCGGATGTAGCACTGAGGATTTTCTTGGCGGCAAGCTTGAATTTCAGTCATGATTTCTTGGACGCTGCGAGCACCAAACAAAGGCAACTTCCACAAAGTCCAGTAGCGCATTTCAGCAGCAGAACTTTCGTTGAATTCTACGCCGGGAATGTAGCCTTGATCCAAGATGTATTGGAGTTGCTTGGCAATTTGGGCGTCTGTCAGCGGGGGCAAATAGGACAGAGTTTCGTAACGACGCTCTTTAGGTAAAGTCTTCATTTTTTGTATCTCTAAGGTGTGTGTTCGATCGCACTTGGTCGATCGATTAACTCGACAAATTATCCAGATTCGGTTCAGAATCTATTGATGCTTCAGGATGACTGGTAGAAACAGACCAATTAAGTTGCGTAATTCGCTCTAAATGCTGGCGTCTGTGTTCCATATTCGACTGTTGAATGCCAGTACAAACCATTTCTGGCAAAAATTCCGTCACATCGTGAGCCAGATATTCTCGCACAGTCATGATCCGAAATCCTAAATCTTGATTTTCCCTCAGCAGCTCGTCAATGTAAGCTTCTCCATCTTGGATTTTGTTCTTCGTGGAAAAGTCATTCAACCAGATGGCTTGGGCAGGATTGGTTTCGCTCAACTGAGCGACCACAATCCGCACGGATTGATAGGTTAGGTAACTTGCCAGCACCTTAGCGGTGTCTTTCGCAACTTGTTTGAGATCCATTTTTGACCCCAGCTCCCTCAAATTTGAGATTTTGGATTTTAGATTTTAGATGCAAACTTACTTGTAAATCTTCTTCAAAGATAAAGACTTAAGAGCAAGTTTGCGACCTAAAACCTAAAATCTGCAACCCAAAATCATCAAACGGTATCCATTGCCTCGAACTCAAACTTGATTTCTTTCCAGAGTTCGCAAGCAACAGCCAATTCAGGGCTCCATTTGCAAGCTTCGCGAATGATGTCTCCGCCTTCGCGCATCAAGTTGCGGCCTTCGTTACGAGCTTGGACGCAAGCTTCCAATGCAACGCGGTTAGCTGCTGCACCAGGTGCGTTGCCCCAAGGGTGGCCCAAGGTGCCGCCGCCGAACTGCAAGCAGGAGTCGTCGCCGAAGATTTCCACCAAAGCTGGCATATGCCAGATGTGGATACCGCCGGAAGCAACCGGCATGACACCGGGCATGGAGGCCCAGTCTTGGGTGAAGTAAATACCGCGGCTGCGGTCTTGTTCGATGTGGTCTTCGCGCATCAAGTCTACGAAGCCCATCGTGATGCCTTTTTCGCCTTCGAGTTTGCCCACAACTGTACCGGAGTGCAGGTGGTCGCCGCCGGACATCCGCAAGCACTTGGCAAGTACGCGGAAGTGGATACCGTGGTTTTTTTGACGATCGATCACGGCGTGCATGGCGCGGTGAATGTGCAGCAAAATACCGTTTTTGCGGCACCATTTGGCCAAGCTGGTGTTTGCAGTGAAACCACCGGTCAGGTAGTCGTGCATGATGATCGGGGTTTTGATTTCTTTGGCGAATTCAGCCCGTTCCATCATTTCTTCAAAGGTGGGGGCAGTTACGTTGAGGTAGTGACCCTTGACTTCGCCGGTTTCTGCTTGAGCTTTTTCAATAGCTTCTTGAACGAACAAGAAACGATCGCGCCAGCGCATGAACGGTTGCGAGTTGATGTTTTCGTCGTCTTTGGTGAAGTCCAAACCGCCGCGCAGAACTTCGTAAACGGCGCGACCGTAGTTCTTAGCAGACAGACCCAATTTGGGCTTAATTGTACAGCCGAGCAAAGGACGGCCGTACTTGTTCAATTTGTCCCGCTCAACGGTAATACCGTGAGGAGGGCCTTGGAAGGTTTTCAGGTAAGCAATGGGAATCCGCAGGTCTTCCAACCGCAGGGCGCGCAGAGCTTTGAAACCGAACACGTTACCGACCAAAGAGGTCAGCAAGTTGGTGACGGAACCTTCTTCAAACAAATCCAAAGGATAAGCGATGAAGCAGATGTATTGGTTGTCTTCACCGGGGACTGGCTCGATGTCGTAGCAGCGACCTTTGTAGCGGTCGAGGTCGGTCAGGAGGTCAGTCCAAACAGTTGTCCATGTACCGGTGGAAGATTCAGCGGCCACAGCAGCTCCAGCTTCTTCTGGGGGAACTCCTGGCTGCGGTGTGACGCGGAATGCTGCCAAAATATCTGTATCTTTCGGCGTGTAGTCCGGGGTGTAATACGTTAGTTTATAGTCTTGAACTCCGGCTTTATACCCAGCCTTTGATTGAGTTTGGGTTTGCGCGTAAGCCATATCTCGCTTCCTAGTATTCGCTTAATTTTTTTGCCCGATCGCAGGCTGTTAAAAATATATCAATAAATGGGTGCTTTTTAATTTTAATATTCTTTTAATCCTCATAAGTATTGTTTATTTTTCTTTATATTTAGATATCTTTTGTAACATATCTTATTAAACAAAAGCGGCAAAGGATGCAGGGGGAAAGGCTGGGGATCGAGGAGATTTTGGATTTTAGATTTTAGATTTTAAATTGAGGGAACAGAAAAGATTAGTCATAAATACTTAATTTTATGGTGGAGATCGATTAAATTTGAGAGTGTAAATTTTAGGTTGGGGGGAGGAAAAGTTAGTTATAAATACTTAATTTTAGGGTAGGAGATCGAACTCAACTGCAATCGAGTATGCAATTATTTAATTGAAAATCCCGTGGGGGGCCAAGAAACCGGGTTTATGGGAAAAATTTGGGTGTATTAACGAGAAATATAGCAAGAAACCGGGTTTCTGAGGTTGTAAAGCCCGATCGCGCCAACTCTCCCAAAATCCACAATCCACAATCCACAATCCAAAATCTCAAATCCCGTGGGTGGGCGAGAAACCGGGTTTCTACGAAAAATTGGTGCTGAACGAGAAATATAGCAAGAAACCGGGTTTCTGAGGTTGTAAAGCCCGATCGCGCCAACTCTGGCACAATCTTCAATCGAAAATCCAAAATCGAAAATCGAAAATCGACTGACTCTCAGAGGGCAAAGTCAAAAATCGACAGCATAGCACATAATATGGACAGGACTGGTGCAGCAACCTGGTTTTTCAAACCAAAATCCGTCGTTACAGCAATTAAACTTCGCTTAAAACCGGGTTTCTGCCTTAGCTGCGCGTAAGTCTAATATGGATATCTAGCCCCATTTCTACTCTGGTTGTGCCTCACCCCCCTTCAAAAGCCGTCCACTGCATCAATCCAGATTGCCCAAGGCCTTACCCTCAGACTTGGGGCAACAATTTTTGTCAGAATTGCGGGACTCCGCTGCGGCTAAAAAATCGCTACGTTCCTTTAGAAGTTCTCGGTTCCGGGGGTTTTGCAGCCATATACACGGTTTGGGACACAGAAACTCAAACCGAGCGCGTCCTGAAAGTATTGCTCGAAACTGCCCCGAAAGCGCTGAAACTGTTCGAGCAAGAAGCTTGGGTTTTGGCATTTTTGCGGCATCCCGGTGTCCCGATAGTCGAGCCGGACGGTTATTTTCATGTCAAAACTCAAAATTTTGCAGGCGTGGATAGAAATGTCACAGCGAGGCACTTGCCTTGTTTGGTCATGGAAAAAATTCACGGCAAAACTTTAGAAGCAGTTCTCGAAGAACACTCTCAGGGGTGTCCGCAGGAATGGGTGTTTAGTTGGCTGAGTCAAGCTGTGGATATTTTAGAGGAATTGCACAGGTGTCAGATTATTCACCGCGACATTAAACCCTCAAATTTGATGCTGCGAGACCCGGAATCGCCACAAGTTTTGCTGAGCAAGGGTTTGGGCGGACTGCAATTGGTGGCGATCGACTTTGGGGGAGTTAAACAGATGGGCGGTGGCGCACCGGTGGGGAAAGATTCTCCGAGCTCGACGCGCTTGATTTCGCCCGGATACAGCCCGCCGGAACAAATTGTGGGCGGTGGTGTGGTACCGGCGACGGATTTTTATGCTTTGGGGCGGACTTGCATTCATTTGCTGACGGGGAAATATCCCGCTGAAATTGAAGATCCGATGACGGGTGAGTTGCGGTGGCGACATATTGTGTCTGTGAGTCCGGCTTTGGCGAATTTGTTGGATGATATGGTGCGATCGAACGTGCAGCAGCGTCCGGCTGCGGCTGGGGATGTTCGATCGCGCTTGCAGGAGATTTATGCTAGGAGTAAGGGCAAAATTGCGACGGCCCCAACCGGTCAAGCTATTGTGGAATTCTGCCGGCAAGTGGTGGTGGCGGGGGCGCAAAAAACCGCAAGTTTGACGGTTTTGCTGTTCGGGGCGATCGCCCAAATCGTAGTAGCTTCTCTCGATACCGGCTGGGAAATGGTGCTCGGCGGGGTTGGTGGATGTGCCGGGGCGATCGGCGGTTTGGTTTTGAGTTCTGCGCCTGTGGGCCAGGAAATTGCGAGTTTTCTAAATGAAGGTTTGCACCAATTAATCCATGACATGACTTTTACTGTCGGGCCGGAATTGCTGCTGTTTGCCTTTGCGGGTTGGGGAACTGCGATCGGTTTGACGGATGCGGGGAGTTTTCGCCAGCACAAACAGTATTGGCTGTCGGGATTGATGGGAGCTCAAGCCTATTTATTGGCTGGTTTGTGCTGGATGGAAGCAACAACTTCTAGCGGCGTGCAGGGGATTATTTTGGGGGCTTTTGCGATCGCCTCTATGACTGTAGGAATGGGTTTGCGTAGCCATCAATTAGTTCATGCTTTGGTGGTGGCTGTTTGTTCTACGGGAATTTTTCTGTTTTTGAATACTTGGAATATTTTTCCTGGGAGTTTCTTTGCGATTTTGTCACAATCGTCTAATACTAATTTCTGGCTGCAAGTTTGGGGTGCGATCGCCTTTTTTGGTTTGTTGGGAAGTACGATCGGGCTTTGTTTGGGAGTGAGTCATTATTTAGTTGTGCCCGTTCTGAGGTGGTTGGGCTGGCGCTAATTAGGGCAAAAACGGTTCGTAGTGCGAACCATTGGGGAGCATCTCAGTTTTGCAAAAAGCATTTTTTTATAGTGCGAGCTTAACAGCTCGCGAGTTGTACAATACGCGAGTTCTTAAGCTCGCACTATAATGCAAAACTAATACCATTTTTCTTTCATATGTGCTATAGATGAATTCCGAAGCCCCCCCTTAATAAGGGGGGGTTGGGGGGGTAAAATCTAGCGCTAATTTATGAAATTGGTATAAGATGCTCCCAACCATTGATAATGCAGCGACTAAACGCCAGTCATAACTTTGGTAGAATTTGTTTCTGTTAATTCTGCCAAGGAATGCGATCGCACTGCGCGAAACATCCCAAAGCGACATAGCCCCACACCAAACGCTAATCGCATTAGTAAAAGTGTCGGTACTTCTCGCAGAGACTTGATAAAACCCGATACACCAAAACGTACTAATCCGGCAGGTCTAACTATACCTTGCCAGATAGAATCTATCCAAGAAGGAAGGGTTTCTTGCGTCCAATCTGCGGTGGTTACAGTGCCATCCACAAACCCCGTTTCTTCTAACAGTTCTGAAAAGCCCTCAATACTTGAAAAAGCCGGATGCGACCACTGATCCAGCAGTTGCTGCATTACGGGTTTCTCCCAAAAATTGAGAGGGATTTGGCGCGAATCTCTTTGATTCCAGTCAGCCACAACCAGCAGGCCACCAGGCTTGATTACCCTCATCAACTCTTTGGCAAAAACAGCTTTATCTGGCATATGGGGCCCTGCTTCGATCGACCAAACCACATCAAAACTCGCATCGGGAAACGAAAGCGCCATAGCATCATCCACCCGAAACTGCAGATCGAGTTCTGGGGGAGTTAATTCTTGAGCGCGTTTAACTTGCTGCGGGCTGATAGTAATTCCCGTCACAGCAAACTTATAATCCTGGGCCAGAATGCGGCTGCTACCGCCAATTCCACAGCCCACATCTAGAACAGTAGTACCAGCAGCTAATTTATCTAAGCCGCCCCAGCGCACCATTTCATGCACAAAATCGGATTTTGCTGTGAGGAAATCTTTCCGTTGTGGCGGCGAACCGTAATGGCCTAAGTGAATGTGTTCGCCCCAGTAAAATTCCAAAATTCCGTCTTCTGTCCACTCGTCGTAGGAGTTGGCCACAGAGTCGGATGATTGATAAGGGCGAGCCGTGATTAAATAGATCAGAAGGGCGATCGCCAGCAGTCCAAACAAAAGTCCAAATACCACAAATAAATTCATTTTTTCCTTTCTCTTATCATCTCAGGAGCTAGCACAAAATCCAATTTGGTGCGTTTTTGATTCACGATGTCTAATAGACTTGCGCTGCATAAGTCCTCAATTGATACATCAACCGCAGATGTCAGGCAAATCGACACAGATTAACGCAGATATTTCAGATAATTTGTGAATTAATACCAGAGGTAAAATCAAAATCTCAGAAACCGGGTTTCTTTCTATATTTCTCGTCACCAAACCAAAGACTGGTAGAAACCCGGTTTCTCGCCCCAAGCGAAAATCTCAGAAACCGGGTTGAGCTCGGTATTTCTCGTCACCAAACCAAAGACTGGTAGAAACCCGGTTTCTCGCCCCAAGCGAAAATCTCAGAAACCGGGTTGAGCTCGGTATTTCTTTTCACCAAACCCAAAAACTCAAAGATGTCAAATGGGTTCTATAGGGCGATCGACTAAATAATACTGAATTAACCATCATCTATGCCTCGCAGACGAAAAAGAACAGGTTTGCGATCGGCGGGTCTTCTGACTGAGAGATTCTATGATCTCATCACAGTTGCGGGACAGCAGCGGATTTGCACCGAATTTTCCCCGTTTCTTCCAACGCTGGTTTGTTGTTGGAACCGATTTTTGTACATATATGATGTTATCACAATTTTGGCTTGTTTGCATCAAAAACTGTGAAATATGTCAGCAATCTCACAAATTGCGGCACCCGAACGCATTACTATGGTTTGGTGGTGGCAGGGGCGATCGTATCACCAATCAAAACCGCCCGATTAATTTAAGCTGATTAAAAATTAGGTTGCGAAAATCCGATGCTCCCCAAGAATAACGGCAAAAAGTTACGATTGTTGACAGGGTTCTTAGTCTCGCGATTTATTCGTTGGTTCGCAAGCGCGATCGGGCTATTTCTCAGTCTCTGGATCGTCGTACCAGCACCGACGATGTTTTTGTATCCTTTGGCGGTGGGTGCACCAGAAATTAGTCCTTGGTTGGTGGGCATAAATACGATCGCCCTTTTGCTGAATCTGCTCAAACGACATCCAGGCAAAGTCTACATTACTTTACTAATTTGTAACCTGTTCGCCCTCATTCTGAGCCTGCTTCCGCTGATGCAACTAACAGCAACAAACGCAGCGATAGCTACCGAAATGCCAGCAGTTTTAGGCAAAAACTATTTAGTCACCGTTCCTCAAACCCTGCGCGCGCAGCTACGCCCTCAACCGTTTATCCTAGCAGATGCGTTTCGGGGAATTCCCATGAGAGACGTCAGGAGCGATCGGGATATTGTATTTGCTAACCCTGACGGAGTTTCACTTAAAATCAACCTTTACCGGCCGATGCAAATTGGCAAATATCCCGCGATAATCATGCTTTACGGAGGAGCTTGGCAAAGAGGCAATCCCGATGACAATGAAGAATTCAACCGCTACATGGCCGCGCGAGGTTATTGTGTTGTAGCAATTGATTACCGCCACGCTCCCAAATATAAGTTTCCGGCTCAGCTTGAAGACGTGCAAGCCGCTCTTTCCTACATCAAAACTCATGCCGGTGATTGGGAAATCGATCTCGATAAAATTGCTTTGATGGGAAGGTCTGCAGGGGCCCATTTAGCAATGCTAACTACTTACGGTTCCAGCGCGCTTCCCATCAGAGCAGTGGTGAATTATTACGGCCCCAATGACCTGATTCGCGGATACAATGACCCACCTTTTCCTGATGCGATCGATGTTCGAGCCGTCTTGCGTGCCTTTCTCGGAGGAACGCCAGAGAAACTCAAGGAACTTTACCGTCAGGCTTCTCCCATCAATTATATTAAAACGAATCTTCCCCCTTCTCTACTGGTTTATGGAGGTCGCGACCATATCGTACAGGCTAAGTTTGGGCGATCGCTCTACGAACGATTGCGCGCCACAGGAAATCGTGCTATTTTGCTCGAAATTCCTTGGGCAGAACACGCCTTTGATGCAGTTTTTAATGGGCCTAGCAATCAATTAGCTTTGTATTACACAGAACGTTTTTTAGCTTGGGCTTTGAAGTCTCCCGATTACCAATTCATCCCACTCCCAAAAACCAATGCAGCTCTATAAATCAAAAGGTTTCATACCCTGTCCCATCGATTAACCGATCTAATACCAATTTCAAAAAATAATGCAACAGTATTCTTGTCCCCCCCCAAAGCATCGGGGGGGCTAGGGGGGGTCGGAGAGTATTGCATGATTTTAGAGAAATGGTATAACAAAGATTCGCAGTACCGAATGCGAGTCCGCTCATTTGTTGCGGACACTGACTGACGCACGCGCGAACCAATCGCGAGATCGGTCAATCTACCGGGGACGATATTAAACAGAGGACTTTCGCGCCCACTACAAACCATAAATGCAAAGCAGAGTTGCTTTATTAGTAAACTCTCATTAAATAATCTGCCTTACCTTCGCAATTGACCGAACAACCGAAGATTTACGCAAGAAGTTTATTGAGAATTTTTCGAGTTCCAACCCCGGATTTATAGAGATTCAAAAGTAGCGGTAAAGCCATCCAAAGTCAAGCATTCCTCCATAAAGTCCTCTACATCATTGACATTTTCAAGTTTATATTCCATGATGCGTTCACCGTCGCCTTTCATCTTTTTGGAAGAAAGAGGCGTGGCCGGATATTTTTCTGCGATCGCCTTAAAAGCTTTAGAATGGGTTTCCCAGCTTGCAGCAGAACAATTAATAATTAAAAGCCACATTATCGAATTCCTCCTAGGGTTTGGTTTAGTAATAATCCCAATTAAAATTGGGTTTACAAAGCAGATAAATCTAGCGATTCTGTTGTTTGGAAAAAAGCTAAAAGCCGAGCAACTATGAGAGCGACACCACCATTAACATTAGACTCAACATTCAAAACCATCACCGGATCGTGCAACGATAAGCGTAACAAAAACCAGCCGGATTCGCTAGCTGATGTGCAAGAAATTCGCACGCCTTCGTAGTTATTGGCAACAATTTTCCAGTCGGCTTGCGTTGAGGTAAAATCTTGCAGTTTGTCGATGACAGCCTCTCCCAGAACTTTGAAATCATCCACATTAATTTTAATCCGAAATTCTGCACTTTCTGCGGGTTCTTGTAAATTAGCAATTAAATCTGGTAACGATTGATTGGCTAGCTTAGATTTAGCCAATTCAATCAATAATTTGCTCACCAAGTAAGCGCCATCATCCAGAAAATAATTTTCTTTCAAAGCTCCGTGGCCAGAGGTTTCAATCGCCAGCCACGACTCCTGTCCGATTTGATTCAGGCGAACCGACTCGTCAATCACATTTTTGTAGCCGCGTTTAAAGCGATGGTGAATCCCTTTTAAATCCTGTTCGATGAATTGCGTTAAACCATCGGAGGTGATAGAATCGGTGACAATGGTAGAGCCTGGGTGTTCTTGTAAGATTATCGCAGAAATCAAAGCAATTAAGCGATTGCGATTGAGTTCCTTGCCAACTCCATCGACGGCCGCACTGCGATCGACATCCGTATCAAAAATAATCCCAAAATCAGCATGATTTTCAATTACCGCTTGACAAATTGACTGCATTGCCTGTTTATCTTCGGGATTGGGTACATGATTGGGAAAAGTACCATCTGGTTCTAAAAATTGACTGCCAGTAGTGTCTGCACCTAAAGGTTTTAAGACTTTATCGACATAAAATCCGCCCGCACCATTCCCCGCATCCACAACAATTTTTAACCCTGTCAGCGGTTGCTCAAAGTTATCGGGATGATTGACTGATTCCCGAATATTTTTGACAAATTGGTTGGCATAAACAGAGATAAAATCATGCTTAGTAATGTTACCGGGCGCTGCGGCTGGCTGAAAATTATTGTTTTGGGCTAGTGTTAAGATATCGGTAATATCTTTTTTTTGTAACCCACCGTTGGCGGTGAAAAACTTTAAGCCGTTGCGATTAAAAGGCAAATGGCTAGCAGTCAGCATGATCGCGCCGTCGCAATCAAAACCGGGGGTTATGGTACTCATAAACATGGCGGGGGTTGATGCCATTTCAAAGTCGTATACTGTGGCACCAACTGAGGCGATTCCCTCCATGACTGCTTGCATTAAAGTTGGGCCAGATAGGCGGCTGTCGCGCCCGATCGCAATTATCAATTCTGCAGCGGGTTTGTGGACTTTTTGCACCAGCCAACTGACAAAAGACTGACCTAAAATTGTAACAATTTCCGGAGTGAGGTTGACTTTTTCATCGGGAACCCCTTCGAGGGCGATACCGCGAATGTCGGAACCATTTTGAAGTTTTGTCCAGTTGAAATTTTGCATAATTATTGATGGTAATTTGAACCAAAAAATCAGCAGCTAGAGGGAAAAATATTGCTCTCCCTCATTGAAATTATCTGCGTTGCATCTGTGTTAATCTGCCTTGCATCTGCGTGCGATCGCAAATTTATGCAAGAGCTATATTAATCTCTCATTGTTTAATCGCGATCAACACTGTAAATTGCTTGCAAGCAGAACTCACCATGCGCGGGGACTTCCACAATATCTGTAGCCGCATTGGTCGTTTCTACGCAGATTAAGCGCTGATAATCTGCATCGTCGAGGTCGGCCATGTTTGCAGAAATTGTCACCCAGGGATTCCACACAACGGCGGATTTACTGCCAGAGGATTGAATACGAATGCGACGGTTGAGGGCGGCATCGTCAATTACTAATTGATTGGTGACATCGAGATAAATGCGATCAACCTCACCGACTGCTACCACTGCACCTACTTGAGTTTTTTCTGCACCACCATCAACTTTATCAAGATACTGGCTATTTTCTAAACCCAAAACCTGCACCTGTTTGATGTCGCCGACTTTGAAGTAGGTGTGCAAAGCTTGGGTGAGGGGAAATGCTTTGTCTCCCAGATTGCGGGTGATTAATTCTACAGTAAGGCTGGTGCCAACGGTAATTGCGATCGCCAGTTCAAAGGCTTGAGGCCAAATTTCTCTCGTTTCCTCGGTATCCTGAAGTCCTAAAGTGACTTTGGTTGAGCCCTCTGGGGTGGTGGCGGTTGCTACCACATTCCACAGGCGATTCCGCACAAACCCGTGACTGGGGCGGCCCAAGTCTTCGGGATCTGGGCCAAACCAGGGCCAACAAATGGGTATACCGCCTTTGATGGCTTTTCCTTCGGCGTAGTAAGCTTTTTCGCTCAAAAACATCACGTCTGCGGTTTCGGTGGCTGGTTGGAAGGAGAGCACTTGGCCAGCATACACAGAAATCACGGCTTTGGCTTGGCCGTTGTCGATGTGAATCATCGGGAAACCACCGTTTCCGCTAGCGAAGGTGAGGTTGTCTGCAATGCCGTAGTCCGTGTTTAATTGGTCAATACTCATGCTGTTTACCTGGTTGGTTGCTTCACAATTATCCGATATTATGGTGCTAGATTTGACGATATTCTTGAGTCACTATTTTCTGGGTACAATATACAGCACGTCTCAATTAGTTGTGCAAAAGCATCGTATTTTTTTAAGTGGGATTATTGAACAGCTCAAAATTCCAGAAAAACTGAAATAATCGTTTAAATGTCGAAAATTTTGTACAGATGCGATCGCAACGGCGAGTCGATTTTTTTTAGGAAGCATCTGATTTTGGCTTTTGTCTTATTAGAAAATGACTATAATAAACATTTTTTTCAAGGCCGGAGATGCTGAGATGCTCCAAGTTCGATCGCGCTTGATATCAATTCCTGTTGCACTCCTGGTGATGTTAACAGTCAACAGTCAACAGTCAACAGTCAACGCCTGAATTTACTATTTCGATGAAGATAGGATTTGATAGGATCCAGATTTATGGTAATTGTAAGGGAGATATTTCAGACTTTTTGCGGACAGGAATACGAATCACAAACTCCGCCCCCATCCCCGGAGTTGACAAACATATTAGCTCACCACCATGTTTTTGAGTGATGATGTGGTAACTAATCGCCATTCCCATTCCAATTGCCTTACCAACAGGTTTTGTAGTAAAAAATGGATTAAATATCTGTTTTTTGATTGAGTCGGGAACTCCGGCGCCACTGTCGGCGATCGCAATTTCCACCCAGTCTAAATCAATCACCGATGTAGAAATAGTAATTTGACTGAGATTTTCTTTGGTTTCTTGTTGAGTTTTTTCAGCATTCACGCGATCGATCGCATCCATAGCATTGGCCAGAATACTCATAAACACCTGATTTAATTGTCCGGCGTAACACTCCACCAACGGTAACTTGCCATAATTGCGAATCACCTCAATCTCTGAACCTCCTCGATTATCCTTCAGACGGTGTTGCAAAATCACCAATGTACTATCTATCCCTTCGTGAATATCTACTGACTTGAACTCGGCTTCATCCATGCGCGAAAAATTACGTAACGACAACACAATTTGACTGATCCGCTCAGTTCCGATATTCATAGATTTCAGGATTTGGAGTAAGTCTATCTGCAAAAAATCCAGATCTATTTCATTTTCTTTCGCTTGAATTTCAGCGATTGGATTGGAATAGTGCTGCTGGTATAGTTGCACTAATTCCAGCAGCTTTTGCGAATATTCCTCAATGTATGTGAGGTTGCCGTGGATAAAGTTAACAGGGTTATTAATTTCATGGGCTACACCCGCTACAAGCTGTCCTAAGCTAGACATCTTTTCAGTATGAACAAGTTGGGCTTGAGTTCGTTTGAGTTCGAGCAATGTCTCTTCTAACTGACGCTTTTCCTTGACTTCCCTCTGTGAATCTTCTAGCTCGTGGATGATTTGTCGGAGCAAAGACTCCTTTTTTTGATTAGTTTGTTCTAGTTCCAAACAGTTTTTTTGGGAACGCTCTAATTTTTTTCGCAAAATTCTGTTTTCTTTTTGTAGCTGCTCAATTGTTAAATTATCTGTTTTTTTTAATTCCATATTTCTATTCTCCTCCCAGTAGCAAAGTAATAAATGTCTCATTATGAAAACAGGAGATTTTCTGATCCTTTAAAGGAGAAATTTCGCCATTGGTGTAAAACCCACAACTCGGTAAAGCCTGGGTTAAGCAGGCTTGAGTTAGCGCATATTCTTCTTGAGTCCGACTACCTAAAATTTGTCGCCGACTAGCACAGGAAAAATACATAGCAGCAGCAGGTACTTTACCCGGATAATTTTCTAAGGCTTGCATCATAGATATTTGAGATGCAGTCAGAATACGATCGTGGGTAGTTTCGGTAATTTGAACGATCGCCCCTTCGGGAATGTCCCCAAAAAAGGTTACGCTTCCGAGTACCCCATCGCAAACTCCACTGGGTGCTCGCATATAGTAATGACTTTCATCTACATCAAACACGGCCAGGGGATATTCTGAAGAAGGCGGCAATTTCCCCAAATAGTGATGATAAAATTCTAGAGCTGGTTTGCGATCGATTTCGTAGAGGATATTTTGAGAGGCTTTGGTGACTGTGCCCTGTTTCCCTACTGGTTTCCAGCCACTAGCCACACCATGAGAAAAGAAAATATCTCCAGAAATTAAGAGAATGGGAACCGCATCACTAAAAACCTCTGTACCGAAGAATTGATAGGTTTGCTGGAACCGCCACTGATCCGCCGCGAGTCCGCCAAAAATCGGGACTTTTTTTTCTAAAGCTTGATTCAAGCTATCTAACATCAAAGCAGCGCTGGCGGTGAGACTTTCTGGGAAGGTAATACAAAGTTTAATCGGTTCTTGATGGCCTGTTTTTGCTTGAACAATAGCACTTTGAACCGCCGCCTCCAAGTCCTGAGAAATCTCTCGTCCAAGGCCGGCACGGATAGTAATTCGATCGGAACAAAATAGCATCAGGCTAACTGAATCTTGTTCAAATCCTAAAACAGAAGACATTTCTCCATCCGTTGTGCCGCCAATCAGTTGAATTTCGGGATATATCTGATTGATTTGCTGCAAAATCAGGAGATGGTCGAAATCAATGGCCGCAAACAAGATGCCTGCTTGAGGAATTTCACCTGATAGGGATTCATGGCATTGTTCTAGGACTTCTGTTATTGCTTCTAGAGAGTCAGGATCGTTGCTATGACCTACGACAACTTTTAACATAAATCTGCTCGATCGAGTAGTTGGGATAATAGATGACTGCGTAAATTACACGCATTCATTCCTATTGGCAAACTGTTAAGCTGTTGTGGATTTAATTGGGATATTCGGGGCGGGCTAAGACTGTAAAACACACTCAGAGTTTGATGGGTTTTTGACAGACAATTTAAATGCAGGACAGCTTAACCATCGACTAATGATTGGAGATTGTCAACGGCAGCGAATCATGACAAAATTACCTAGTTGATGCGTAAGTCAGAGCGCGATTTAGCTTTGGCGATCGCCCTTTTAGCTACATATTTTGCTAAAATGTAAGATGCCCGTCCAGCAGGATCGCAAAAATATTATTGAAAAATGCGCGATCGCACTATCTAGCATAACAGAAGGATAAAAAAATGGGCAGAGTTACTGCAACAATCGCCGTCACCAACGAAGTAGACAAGATGCTGGCAGAGAGAGGGTTTATAGCAACAGACCAAGTACGTTCAATCACTATCGATAACGTATTGGTTGATACAGGGGCAACTAGACTTTGTTTGCCAGAAGAAATTATCGCTCAGCTAGGTTTAACCCTAGTTGGAGAAATTGACGGACCTACTGTAATCGGATCTAGAAAATTTCGCCTCTTTAAAAATGTCAGTCTTGCCTTAGCGGGAAGAGAAGGAAGGTATGATTGCGTGGAACTACCCGCAGGACAAAAACCTTGAATAGGCTTAATTTATCTGGAAGATTTAGGCGGAGAACCGGATTTGAAAAATTAACGGTTGATTGTTTTACCAAATGAAGGCAATTAAACCTATATTCTGGTGTAGTTTTAACAGTCAGGACTAAGGCTGAAAAATAATTGAGTTTACGCGCTAATCATAGCGCTAAGATGTACCGCCGCGCACCCTACAATAGAATGCGTGGGTTCAAAACTGTTAACCCAAAAAGTCAATATATATTTGCAATAAATGGCAGTAACTACACACCAACTTATTCAGTGGAAGCAGCAAGGGCGTGCAATTGTCGCGCTGACAGGTTATGATTGTGCGATCGCCCAACTACTCGACCAAGCCGGCGCAGACATCATCTTAGTCGGCGATTCCCTAGCAATGACAGTATTGGGCTACGAAACAACGCTGCCCCTAACCCTCGATGAAATGCTGCACCACGCCAAAGCAGTGCGTCGCGGAGTCAAACAAGCATTAATTGTGGTGGATTTGCCGTTTTTGACTTACCAGGAAAGCCCGCAGCAAGCGATGCACTCGGCGGGGAGAGTTTTGAAAGAAACTGGCGCTCAAGCTGTCAAATTGGAGGGCGGATATCCAGCAATGGCGACTACTGTTTCGCAGCTAACATCCGCCGGAATTCCGGTGATGGGACACGTCGGTTTAACTCCGCAGTCGGTACACCAATTAGGCTACAAAAAACAAGGCAAAACAGCGGAATCTGCCGATCGCATCATAGCAGAGTCGATCGCACTTGAAGAAGCCGGGGTTTTTGCGATCGTCCTCGAACACATTCCCCCAGACTTAGCCGCTCAAATCACCCAAAAATTAACCGTTCCCACCATTGGCATCGGGGCCGGGCCGCACTGCGACGGACAAGTTTTAGTTACTTCCGATTTGTTGGGACTTTCGGAAAAACAGCCGCCTTTTGCCAAAGCTTATGTCAATTTGCGAGAAACAATTACTCAAGCTGTCAAAGATTATTCCCTAGAAGTTAGAGAAGGAAAATTTCCCGAATAGATTCGCCGTCAGGAATGCAAGTCATTAAAAATCACAATTCCAGTCCCAATCAACTAACCTAATTTAAAGAGCATCTGGGGCCTTTTTTCTTGGAACGCCCCAGATGCTCTCCTAATTTATACCTTCGGCCCAGCCTCTTCCTCTTTCTTCTTCTCCTTCTCCTTCTCGTCTAGAGCCGATTCATCATCACCTAGACCGACCCCTTCCTTAAAACTCCGCAGCGTTTTACCCAAAGCATTTCCCAACTCAGGAATTTTTTTAGGGCCAAAAATTAGAATAGCGACTACCGCAATAATGCCCATTTCGGGCAATCCCAGACCAAACATACAGTCATCTCCTCTAAAACTTGCTCGATCGCAAGTCAATCTGCTGGTATCCTTAAAAGTATCTACCTTTTTTCCTGCATCCTGCAACCGTAGAATCAAGTTTTATTAAGCGATCGCCCGATAAATTAGGAATGTTAGAAATCTCCCAGCCTTCCCTGCGCGACCAACAACACTACCTCATCCGCGAACTAGCACAACGGATGGAAGCAGTATGGCACCGCTATCTCGACCTCGAACCCTACCACCTGCCCGCTGAGTTGGGATACATAGAAGGGCGCTTGGAAGGAGAAAAACTGATCGTGGAAAACCGCTGCTATCAAACGCCGCAGTTCCGCAAAATACACCTCGAACTCGCGAAAGTCGGGCCGGTGCTGGATATTCTGCACTGCGTGATGTTTCCCAGACCGAATTACGCTTTGCCAATGTTCGGCACCGATATCGTAGCAGGCAAAGGCAAAATTAGCGCCGCGATCGCAGACCTTTCTCCCCTCAATCCCAGTCGCACTTTGTCGGAAGCCTACCGAACCCAACTGCAAACTTTGCCGGTCAACCAATTTTCCTGTCCCCGCCAAATTCCTGACTGGGGAGATATTTTCTCAGAATTTTGCTTGTTTGTGCGGCCCGATTCACCCGAAGAAGAAACCAGATTTCTGGACATAGTTGAATCCTACGTTGAAATTCACTGCCAGCTAGCAGTCGCAGCAGAACCAGTCTCTGCCGCCGAAGCATCGAAAATTCTCGACGCTCAAATTTACTACTGCACCCAGCAGCAGCAAAACGACAAAACCCGCCGCGTCCTAGAAAAAGCTTTCGGTCAAGATTGGGCAGAAAATTACATGACTCAGGTGCTTTTTGATTTCCCTAAATAGCTGAAATCAGTTTACAATACTTAACAATAGGTGTGAAAAAACTTAATCAAGAAATCACCTATGTGATAAGTCATGGGAAAGGAATCGCGGGTCAAGGATAAGTCATTTTTAAAACCCCCAGGGCGAGGAGTCATTGGTTTAGCGATCGCCGCTACTGTCATTATCACAGGAGTAGGTTTTTGGCAAGTATCTCAAATTAAAAAAGCCGAAGAGTTAAAGGCGGCTGCAACGGCGGCTGCAACTCCAGCCTCCACTCGCAGCAGCGTCACAGCTTTGGGTAGGTTGACTCCCCAAGGGGAAGTGATCAAATTGTCCGCCCCTTCAGCGTCGGAGGGAGCGAGAATTGAAGAGTTGCGGGTGGAAGAGGGCGATCGCGTCAGTCAAGGACAAATCATAGCAGTTCTCGATACGCGCGATCGGCTCCAAGCCATCCTCCAACAAGCCGACAAAGAAGTTCAAGTCAAACAAGCAGAATTAGCCAAAATTCAAGCAGGCGCAAAAACCGGGGAAATCGTCGCCCAAAAAGCCGAAGTTTCCAAGTCAGAAGTTCAGCGTCAAAGAGAAACCGAAGGCGAAGCAGCCAATGTCGCCCGCCTAGAAGCTCAACTGCAAAGAGAAACCGAAGCCGAACAAGCAAACGTAGCCAAATTTGAAGCTCAACTGCAAAGAGAAACCGAAGCCGAACAAGCCAATCTGGCCAAATTTGAAGCGCAACTGCAAAGAGAAACTCAAGCGCAGCAAGCCAAACTGGCGAGGCTGGAAGCTCAATTGCGCGGCGAAATTGCCTCTCAAAACGCTACAGTCGATCGACTAAAAGCCGAATTAGCCAACGCCGAAGCCGAGGAACAACGCAACAAAGAACTCTCCGAAACAGGCGCAATTTCCGCTTCCACCTACGACACCAAACGCTTAGCAGTAGCTACAGCCAAACAAAAAGTTAGAGAAGCACAAGCGATATTAGAAAAAACCGTCGCAACGGTGCAACAGGAAATAATTGAAACTCAAGCTACCCTCAAACAAACACTAGAAACAGGCCAACAAGAAATCAACCAATCCCGCGCCAATCTCAAACGCAAATTAGAAACAGGGCGGCAGGAAATTAACCAAGCCCGCGCCACTTTAAATCAAAAGATAGAAACAGG
Organism: Tychonema sp. LEGE 07196; assembly: GCF_963890365.1. Classification (NCBI taxonomy): domain Bacteria; kingdom Bacillati; phylum Cyanobacteriota; class Cyanophyceae; order Oscillatoriales; family Microcoleaceae; genus Tychonema; species Tychonema sp. LEGE 07196. The sequence goes on from NZ_CAWPRX010000165.1 coordinate 24,540, forward strand.
CCGAGAACAAATCAATCAAGCCGAAGCAATGCTGAAACAAAAAGCAGAAACCGGCGAAGCACAAATCAATCAAGCCCGAGCAAATCTCGACCAAATAGCCGAAGTCCGTTCCGAAGACGTGCAAGCCGCCCGAGCCGCAGTCGAAAGTGCGATCGCCACCAAACAAAAAGCCCAAGTAGACTTAAACTTAAGCTACGTCAAAGCACCCGTATCCGGTTCCATCCTCAAAGTTAACACCAGACAAGGAGAACGCATCAACACTGAAAATGGCATCGTAGAACTAGGCCGCACCGATCAAATGTACGCCATAGCCGAAATTTACGAAACCGACATCGCCAAAGTCCGAAACGGCCAGCGCGCCACAATCAACAGCCCCGTATTTGTCGGCAATTTAGAAGGAACAGTCACTCGAATCGGCAAACAAATCGGCAAAAAAGATGTCCTCAATACAGATCCCGCCGCCGACACCGACGCGAGAGTTATCGAAGTCAGAATTCGCCTCGATCCCGAATCGAGCAAGAAAGTTGCATCGCTCACAAACTTGCAAGTTGAAGTCAAAATAGACATCTAAGATTTACGCTGACAGGACTTACGCATGGGGACTCCAGAAACCGGGTTTTTTACCGATATTAAGGGTTTGAATCAAATATAAGGGTAAAAACCCGGTTTCTCAACACCCGTGCTTAAGTCCTAAAATTATTCTATCCAAAATCTAAAATCTAAAATCTAAAATAGACTGAATATGGCAAAAATACCCTTAGCTTGGGCACAGTTAACCCGCGAAAAAATGCGCTTAGTCATCGCGCTAGCCGGCATTGGATTTGCAGACTTGCTGATGTTTATGCAGTTCGGATTTAGAGACGCGCTGTTTGAAAGTTCCGTCAGCTTCCATTCACAGTTACAAGGGGATATTTTCATCACCAGCACCCAATCTACGGCTTTAATAGCCATGAAAAGCTTCCCCCAGCGGCGCTTGTATCAAGCTTTGAGTTTTAACAGCGTTACAGCAATCAGCCCGGTATATCTAGGCTTTGGTTTGTGGAAAAATCCCGCTCCCAACCAGAGCAATACCCGCCAATTGATGGTCATCGGTTTTGACCCCACTCGTCCGATTTTTGATATGCCAGAAATCCAAAATAATTTGGACAAAATTAAGATGTCGGATGTGGTTTTATTTGACCGAGCTTCCCGCCCGGAATTCGGGCCAGTAGCTGAATATTTCGATGGGGGAAAAACTGTTGAAACTGAAGTTGACAACCGCCGCGTTAAGGTAGAGGGTTTATTTACTTTAGGGGCATCTTTCGGTGCAGATGGAAATATTGTTACTAGCGATTTGAACTTTCTGCGAATTTTTGCGACGCGGAGAACAAAAGGTTTAATTGATATTGGTATTGTTTACTTGCAGCCGGGAACGGATGTTAAGGCTGTTGTGGAAAAAATGAGGGCAACTTTGCCGTCAGATGTGCGAATTGATTCTAAGGAAGAGTTTGTGGCTTTTGAGAAAAAGTATTGGGAAGAAGGCACGGCGATCGGTTTTATTTTCACTCTCGGCGCGGCAATGGGATTTATCGTGGGGATAGTGATTGTTTACCAAATTCTTTATACTGATGTTAACGATCACTTGCCGGAATACGCTACGCTCAAGGCGATGGGATATAAGGATTTTTACTTTTTGGGTGTGGTTTTTCAAGAGGCTTTGATATTAGCAATTCTTGGCTATTTGCCTGGGTTTGGGGTTTCTGTGGTGCTGTACAATTTAGGGAGAAGTGCTACGAGTTTGCCGATGTACATGACGGTGGGGAAGGCTGTAACTGTTTTTGTAATGACAGTTTTTATGTGTTGTCTATCGGGGGCGATCGCAGTTAGGAAGTTGCAGGCTGCTGACCCGGCGGATATTTTTTAAAGTTGTTAGTTGTTAGTTGTTAGTTGTTAGTTGTTAGTTGTTAGTTGTTAGTTGTTGTTAGTGATTGGGAATTGGGAATTGGGAATTGGTTATTGATAGTTTTGCCGATCGAACGCTATGCTGTAAGAGAGCATCCATCTCGATCGCACTCTTCCTCGGTTCTGCGCTATGACCCAAAGCTTCAACCCCACAGCGTTGCCTCCCGCCTTTCCCGACCACACCCAACTCCCCGAATCTGACGGTACGTTTGTGAAGAACTTTCAAGAACATCCGCAGAGTATCCTGCTCACCGACTCCCTAGAAATTACACTACAAAATCTACATCCTGACGGACAGTATGCGATCGGGCAAGATTGCGGCATCTACTGGCGCGAAACCGAGCCTCCCGAACGCGGAGCCGAAGCACCTGACTGGTTCTACGTCCCCAACGTGCCACCCCGCTTAGACGGGCAATATCGGCGTTCCTACGTGTTGTGGCGCGAGTATATGGTGCCGTTAATTGCGATCGAATTTGCTAGCGGTGATGGTTCAGAAGAACTCGACAATACTCCGTTATCTGCTTTGCCATCCGGGGGAAATCAGAAACCGGGAAAGTTTTGGGTATACGAACGGATTATCAGAATTCCCTACTACGCTATTTACAAGATCCAAACCAATGAATTAGAAGTCTACAATTGCGTGAATACTAGATATCGGCGTTTGGAACCGAACGATCGCGGACATTACTCGATCGACCTGATGGGTGTAGAGTTAGGCGTTTGGTCTGGTAACTATCAAAATCAGACACAACACTGGTTGCGCTGGTGGGATCGCGAGGGAAATTTGTTGCTGACGGGAAGCGAGCGAGCTAGACTGGAGAGCCTCCACGCCGAACAGGAACGGCAGCGGGCCGATGTTGAAAGCCAACGCGCCGATGCTGAAAGCCAACGCGCCGATGTTGAAAGCCAACGCGCCGATCGCGAACGAGAACAAAAAGAGCGATTGGCTGCTTATTTGCGATCGCAGGGAATCGATCCCGATCTCATTTGAGCCTTGTCTGATTATTTTGAACCTTAGGGGTTGATTTCATTAAATAATGCCAATTAATTATGAACGCTACACCAGTTGTTTCGATTAAAAACCTCAACCATTCCTTCGGCGAAGGACAACTTCGCAAACAGACATTATTTGATATCAACCTCGAAATTTATCCGGGCGAAATCGTGCTGATGACCGGGCCTTCCGGGTCGGGCAAAACAACGTTGTTAACCTTGATTGGAGCTTTGCGATCTATCCAAGAAGGCAGTCTCAAAATTCTTGACCAAGAATTGCGGGGAACCAAGAAAAATAAATTAGTTCAACTCCGCCGCGACATCGGTTATATTTTCCAAGCTCACAATTTGCTCAAATGCTTGACAGCAAGGCAAAACGTGCAAATGTCTCTGGAACTGCACAGCCATCTTTCTACCCAAGAAACTAACGATAAAATAGAGCGAATGCTGGAAGCTGTAGGGTTGGGAGAAAGAATAGAATATTACCCGGACAGTCTTTCTGGCGGACAAAAACAAAGAGTTGCGATCGCCCGCGCATTAGTCAGTCAACCAAAATTAATATTAGCCGACGAACCTACCGCAGCCCTAGACAGCAAATCTGGTAGAGATGTGGTAGAAATCATGCGAAGTTTAGCCAAAGAACAGCACAGTACAATATTGCTCGTCACCCACGACAACCGGATTTTAGACATAGCCGATCGCATTATTCACATGGAAGACGGCTACCTCGCACAAGACACCGCCACCAACACCGCCACCGCTGCTATTGCCCGCAAATAAACTTAATTAAAGTCCGCTTATTTGCGGGAAGTAGGGCGCTTCGCCCCAGTTTTACTAGAACTTTTAGATGCAGTTTTACTTGGGATCTTGGTAACACCTTTTGTTCCTTTTGAACTTTTAACAGAGGTAACTTGACTTGGAAGATCGTTCGCAAGTCTGCCCGCAGCAGCTCTCGTAGTCCTAAAGCTAACATTCACCCCTTCGTTTGACTGTTCCAGCACCAACATCGGCGTTGGCTTGGCTTTTTGATCCCACTCAATGTGAACAATGCGACCTTGAATTGTTGGCTGCCAACTGTCGTGATCGTCGGAAGGACTCAGGTAAGTTTCCAAACAATCAATAATTTGATTAATTGTCGCCGATGTTGCCTGAGTCGGCAGTTTCATCAGCTTAATTTGAATCCGAAACAGCACTCGCTTTTCTATTTTTACTGCCGGATCGCCAGTTTCGTATTCGATATCAAACGTCGAATCCACTTGTCTGCCGCTGCCTGCACTTCCGTTTTTATCCCCGACAGCACCCTGAGTCGGACGCAGGGCAATACTAATTTTGTCTTTGACTTTTACCTTAATTTTGTTCACAATGGCAAAGTGAAAAACCTCTTCCGCCATCCGCATTCTCAGGTAGTCTAAATTAAAGTCTCGCGAGTGGATGAGGTCGGGATTTTTTTCCATCTTTGTCAAGGTTTCCAGAGCCATTTTGTATTTTTTCTGGAGTTCTCGATTTCTAAACTCTTCAAATTTGAGCTTCTTGCTCAAATCTTGGAGTTTTATCTTGGTAAACACCGCTAAACCGATAAGCAATAACAACAGTGCCCCGGATGCTCCCATCAAGAGTTGATCGGAGGCTAAACCTGCAGGTTTAGCCTGTTTGGGCTTGGGAGAGGCTACTGCCAACCTTGATTCTACAAGGATTATTTTGGTTGACATGGGCTTTTAAAGGGTAAAATTTGGCACTATATTTCTACAGGACTCCAGAGTAGAGCTGGCAGTGCAACTCGATCGACTAACATCGATCTCTTTCTATCACTATCTGTCTACAACCGGATTTCTACAACTCGAACAGGCACCCTCTAATTAATACTCTATCTTTAACTGCAAGCTGGTTCCCGAAATATCGCAAAATCGCGATCGGCCAATGGGAAAAAGAAATGGCGGATTCTCTGTGTTATATTATACCAGTACAGTTCAAAAACAAGTAGGTTCGGCGGGCTCTGCTTCTCAGAAAAGAACAGCAAACACACATAAATTAATAGTAACTCTGAGAGCGATTGCCCAAAACAATTCTGCCAAACAACCGATCGCCCGGAGATCGTCCGGGTACAGGCCAGGAGGGTGCTAATTGCTACACGCTCCCTCGCTCCCGTCGCCCGGTATAGCGAGTGATTTGGTTGGAGACGATCGCTAGCGGTGCGATCGAACAACGTGTCCTTAGCTAAGATTACAGCTAATACCACCAATATTCGATCGTGACCTACGAACCCCTCCATCACAAATATCGCCCTCAGACATTTGCCGAATTAGTCGGCCAAGAGGCGATCGCCCAAACCCTAACCAGCGCCATCCTACAACAGCGCATAGCACCAGCATATCTATTCACAGGCCCCAGAGGCACCGGCAAAACCTCCAGCGCCAGAATTTTCGCCAAATCCCTCAACTGTATTTCTACCGGCGCGCCCACCCCAACTCCCTGCGGCAAATGCAACGTTTGCCAAGAAATTGCCAGAGGTTCCACACTAGATGTCATCGAAATCGACGCCGCCAGCAACACCGGAGTAGATAACATCCGAGACTTGATCGAACGAGCCCAATTTGCCCCCGTCCAGTGTCGCTATAAAGTATATGTAATCGACGAAGTTCATATGCTGAGTACCCAGGCATTTAATGCCTTATTAAAAACCCTAGAAGAACCCCCCGATCGCGTCGTATTCGTCCTCGCCACAACCGACCCCCAAAGAGTCCTGCCCACCATCATCTCACGCTGCCAAAAATTCGACTTCCGCCGGATTCCCCTCGACTCAATGACCGCCCACCTGCACAAAATCGCCCAATTAGAAAACATCAACATTGCCAGCGAAGCAATACAAATGATTGCTCAAATCGCCCAAGGAGGACTCCGAGATGCCGAAAGCTTGCTCGACCAACTCAGCTTATTTTCCGGTCAAATCACAATCGAAAAAGTTTGGGATTTAGTCGGCGCAGTCCCCGAAAACGACTTGATGGAACTGCTGCAAGCAATTGAAAAAGATAACCCTACAGCATTAATAGACATGACCCGCCACCTCATGGATCGCGGTCGGGAACCGCTAATAGTGCTGCAAAGTCTCGCCAGCTTTTACCGAGATTTGCTAATAGCCAAAACAGCACCAAAACGCTCAGATTTAGTCGCTTTAACAGCCGCCACTTGGGAAAAACTTTGCGATGTTGCTCGCAACTGGGATACCGAGTTAATTTTAGCAAGTCAGAAACAATTGCAAACCCAGGAAGTGCAAATTAAAAACAGCACTCAGCCGCGATTGTGGCTGGAAGTAACCCTATTGGGATTATTGCCCTCAGCAATTAGAACTCAGCAGCAACAAACAGCAGAACCAGCTAGAAATATTGCTCAATCCCAAATTCACCCCCCCCAGCCCCCCCTTGCTAAGGGGGGGAGTTCCCCAGCTAATATCGAACAGCCTCCGGCAGCCAAACCTCAAAATCAGTCTCCAACTTCGCAACCTATTGCTAATCGCCAAGAAAACGCACCCACCGCACCGATTCCCGCATCCATACCAACTCCTGAAACGAATCAAACAAATTATGCCTCGACTAATTCAGCCGATGAAATTGATTTAGATAGATTGTGGGAACAGGTACTCGATCGCGTGCGCCCTCCCGGCACTCAATCGCTACTCCGCCAACACGGACAGCTAGTAATTTTTAACAATGATAGTGCTTATGTTAAGATTAGTTCCCAGCCGTTACTCAAGATGGTTAAAGACAAAGTAGCTAATCTTGAAGAAGCTTTTGTGCAAATTTTTAACCGTCGAGTAACAGTAAAAGTGGGATTGACAAATCCCGCTGAAACTAATAGTTCCAGCATCAAGGATTTGCCAGCTTCTAACGGACTGGTTGCTGAAAAATTGAGGAATTCTCATCCGGCGGGCGATGGGAAGCAACAGATGCAGAATTCGGCGGGTTCTGAAATTCCAGATAATTTTAATAAGGATGAAGGAGAAGAGCAAAAACGCTCTTGGGAGGCTGAAAATACCGCCGCCAAACTGCCAAATATTTCTGAACCTCTGCGGGATAAAAACCACATTACAGACTCTCATAACGACTCTAAAGCTCAGGCTGTAGCGGTGCGAGATGACGCGCGAGATGTGGCAAATTTAGCTAGGGAGTTGGCTCATATATTTGAGGGGGAAGTAGTCGATTTGTCGGATGATTTAGAGATTTGGGAGTCGGAAACTTTTAGATTGGAATCTGAACCAGATTTTCCTGAGTTATCTGCTGAGGTTGATGGGGATGATTTTATGGGTTGGTAATCAAATTGGGCGGGAGGGAAATGTGCAAGATTTCGCCGATCGCACAAAATCCAGCGCGGGTGTAAACTCGAAATTCCTCCTCGTGTCCTGCCATCAAAAACGCCACCGCAACACCCGCGTCGAAAGCCTCTCGCAGCAGCCGGGCCGTCAAAGCCCCTGCGATGCCCCGCCGCCGAAAAGAAGGGCGGACACCGATACCTGCGATTTCTGTCGTCTGATTTTCCGGTACGGTACACACTCCAGCCCCCGCAGGTTCCCCCGTTGCTGCTACGCGGGCGAGTACCGCAATGCTGCCCGCCGCGATACTTTTGCGAAGACTGTCAACGTCTTCAGGGCTTGGTGCAACTTCGCCGTAAGCCTCGTGTTGCGCCGCCACAGTACCGAGGAGCTCAGCGTCGGAAACTGGCAAAATTAGCTCAATTTCTGGGGGGATGGGAAGCAATTTCTCCGAGCCCGGAGTACAAATCATCAGCGGCAAGCGTCCCTCAACAGTGAAACCAGCCGAGATCAGGGCTTCTTCGACAGCAGGCGCTAGTTTCGAGACATACTCCAAACGCGGCTTTCGCCCGCGCCAAGAGTACGCAGCGATTAGGGCGTTGACATCGGCGAGGGAAGGTGCTGCGCCGTCGTCGGGAATGGCATAGTTCAGATAAGGGTTAGCGCTGTGGCGGCTGAAGGTAGCGAGGAAGGGCCCGATCCGCTCGGTGTCGCGCTGCTGGCTGGCGGCAAAGCGCAGGTATGATTGAATGCGAGATTCCATAAGCGGCTGTGCTGAAAACCTTGCTTTTAAGCCGATTCCGGTTTTGGTAGCGAAGACGGAAGTACCAAGAGCTCGGCGGTCGATCGCTTCTCGACCATTTCCTTAGTAATCGTACACCGCGTCACATCCTTGCGCGACGGCAACTCGTACATCACATCCAACATCAATTCTTCGACAATTCCCCTGAGCGCCCGCGCTCCAGTTTTGCGGCGGTAGGCTTCCTGGGCGATCGCCCGAATCGCATCCGGCTTAAAGTCCAACTGCACATTATCCATTTTTAGCAGCTTTTGATACTGCTTAACCAAAGCATTGCGAGGCTCAGTCAAAATCGCCATCAGCGTTTCCTCATCCAGCGGATCTAACACCGCCGCCACCGGCACCCGCCCGATAAACTCAGGAATCATCCCAAATTTGACCAAATCGTCTGGTTCCAGTTGCCTGAGCACATCAGCGGCCCGTTTTTCCTTCGGCACAGCTTCTCCCGGCTGAATAAAACCCATTGACTTTTTACCCGTTCTCTGCTCGATCACCTTGTCGAGACCGACAAAAGCGCCGCCGCAAATAAACATAATATTGCTGGTATCAATTTGGATGCAGTCTTGGTAGGGATGCTTGCGGCCGCCTTGGGGAGGTACATTGGCGATCGTCCCCTCCAGCATCTTCAGCAGCGCCTGCTGCACCCCTTCCCCGGAGACATCCCGCGTAATCGAAGGATTTTCGCTCTTCCGGGCAATTTTGTCAATTTCATCAATATAAATAATTCCGCGCTGGGCCTCTTCCACGTCCATATCTGCCACCTGCAGCAGCCGCAGCAAAATATTTTCCACATCTTCCCCGACATAGCCCGCTTCCGTCAGCGTCGTCGCGTCAGCCACCGCAAACGGCACCTCCAGCATATCCGCCAAAGTCTGAGCGAGGAGAGTTTTGCCGCAGCCCGTCGGCCCGATTAACAAAATATTTGATTTTTGCAGTTCTACTTCTTCCGGCGGGTGCTTGCCGCTATTTTTGGCATGGATAAAACTCAGTCGCTTGTAGTGGTTGTAAACCGCCACGGAGAGCACCTTTTTCGCCTCTTCTTGACCGATCGCATTTTCGTCGAGATAATTTTTAATTTCCCTCGGCTTGGGAATTTGGCTCATCGACATACTTTTGCCCGAGGTAGCGCGGCGTTTTTGGGTTGTTTCCTGCTTCGGAACTGCCGCCGCCGCCGGCACTGCACTCGAATCAAACAACTCCTCATCTAAAATTTCATTGCACAAGTCAACGCATTCGTCACAGATATACACCCCAGGGCCTGCGATCAACTTGCGTACCTGCTCTTGAGACTTGCCACAAAACGAACATTTTAGATGGGAGTCGTACTTAGACATAACAGCCTCTTATTTCAGTGCAGTGACATTTTCTCCCGCCGTCGGAAGATTTTCCTTTTCGATAACTCGATCGACCAATCCGTAATCTTTAGCTTCCTCGGCCGACATAAAAAAGTCGCGCTCAGTATCAGCCTCTAACTTTTCGAGGGATTGACCCGTGTGGTGCGCTAAAAGTTGATTCAGCTTACGCTTATGATAAAGGATTTCTTTAGCTTGAATCTCAATATCAACTGCCTGACCTTGAGCGCCTCCAAGCGGTTGGTGAATCATAATCCGGGAGCTCGGAAGAGACATCCGCTTCCCGTGGGCTCCTGCTGTCAGCAAAAATGCGCCCATACTCGCGGCCAAGCCGTAACAAATCGTCACCACATCCGGGCGGATTTGCTGCATTGTGTCATAAATTGCCATACCCGCCGTCACCGAGCCGCCGGGGGAATTTATGTACATTTGGACATCTTTTTCTGGATCTTCGGCATCTAGATACAATAGCTGAGCTACGATCGAGTCAGCCACTTCATCGGTTACGGGAGTTCCTAAAAACACGATTCGCTCCCGCAGCAAGCGCGAGTAAATGTCAAATGCCCGCTCGCCCATCCCCGACTGTTCTAGTACCATCGGCACTACATTGCTGGGACTAGAGCTGACATCAAAATCGTTATAGCTTGTAATTAGGTAATTGGAAGATTGAGATACAACCATAAGACACCAGTCAAGGATACTAGACAATTTGCTGCTGATGAAAGCTTGAAATTAAGCCGTCAGCTTTTAACTATTATGCCTTTTCTGAACCGACATGGGGGGAATCGGGAGTTTTGAGTTGGCAAATTGCTTTCCGCAGCGAAGCGCAACGCTGAGGCGACTTCCCGCGACTGGGGGGTAAATGAGTTGAAATACTTACCGATCGATCGTCGCTGTTTCTAGTTTCTCGTTTTTAGTGCGCGCCCCAAGCTTGTATAAAACTTAGCAACAGAAACTCGGTTTCAAAGAAACATCAGCCTTGGGCTATGAGGCATCTACACTGCTGGAGGCACGAGCGTTCAGAAACCGGGTTTTTTTTACCAACAGCTTTCGTTGCAGGCTGCAGATTCGGTAAAAACCCGGTTTTTTGGCGATCGAATGCGTCAGTTACCTACATAGAAACAGGGTTTCTAGCCCCCTGCGGGTAAGTTCGCTGCACCCTAGGCTGGTAGTTTTTGGCAATGCCAAAAAGTAGAAGGTTTTACTCTTGGCCTACGACTTCCACATCAACAACGCTAGTGGCTGCTTCTTCTCCAGAAACTTCAGCGTCTTCTGCTTCTGATTCTTCGTCTAGAGCAGGATTTAGAGAGCCTTCAGGTACGAGTTCGATCGTACCTTTTTCCTCCAACCATTTCAGAGTTTTTTGTTTGAGCAAGTCTTCTCCTACAAATTCCCGCAACTTTTCAGGGTCAAAATTTCCTTTAGGAAACTGCTTTCTGACTTTTGCGACTTCTGCTGCTATTTCCGAGTCTTCCACAGACAAGGATTCGAGCTTGGCCACTTCTGCCAGAGCTAGAGACTGCTTCAGCTTTTCTATTGCTTCCGGGCGCGAGCGTTCCCGCATCGGCCCCATATTTTCTTCGGTAAACAGTTGGTTGATATCTATGCCGTAATTTTTCAATTGCAGCGCTTGTTGGTTCAGCAAATAATCGATTTCGCGATCGACCATTGTTTCGGGAATTTCCACTTCAATTAGCTGCACGAGTGCTGCTGATATGGCTTTTTCCTTATTAGCTGATAACTTGTTTTCTTGGTCGGCTTTAAACCGAGTTTCTAGGGATGCGCGCAGTTCGGCTAATGTTTCAAACTCGCTAACTTCTTGAGCGAAGTCGTCGTCCAACTCCGGCAATTCTTTTTCCTTAAGTTCTTTCAGAGTAATCGTAAAAACTGCTGGTTTTCCGGCTAATTCTTCACTGCTGTACTCGTCTGGAAACTGCACGGAAACTTCTCTTGTTTCTCCGGGATTCATCCCGATCATGCCTTGGATAAAACCAGGTACAAACTGATCTTCCGACAGTTCTACTTGAAAGTCTTCTGCACCGCCACCGGGAATTTCTGCGGGTGTTTCGCCTTCTGGTGCTTCGGCAAATCTACCGGCGAAGTCAACCAAAGCCACGTCTCCCAACTGAGCGGGCCGGCCTTCTACGGGGATTAAAGTTGCTTTGTCCGATCGATATTTGGCCAGTACCTCATCCACCTGAGCTTCATCATACTTAACTTCTTCTGCTTGAAGCTGCAAGCCGCTGTACTGATTCATTTTCACTTCTGGTTGTACGTCAACCTTAGCCGAAAAAGTCAGAGGCTGTTCTGGATCGAACTTTTCTAGCAATTCTTCAAACTCGGTACGCAGTTCAAAACTGCCAATCGCCTGAATTTTTTCTTGTTCGAGGGCTTTTTGTAGCGAGTCGTTAATCAAATTTTCCAAAGCCGTCGCCTTCAAACGAGTCTGGCCCAGGCGCTGCAGCAAAATGTTGCGGGGAACTTTGCCTTTGCGGAACCCAGGAATATTCACTTCGCGAGCGAATTGTTTAATTACCTGCTCGTAAGCTTGTTTGGATTTTTCTGATGGAATTTCGATTTCCAGACCAATTTGGCTGGCTGGAAGTTTTTCCTGGGTTACTTTCATCGGCTTTTTTTGATATTAAACAATAGTTATCGAGAAATGCAGAGGGCAGGAGGCAGGAGGCAGGAGGCAGGAGGAATACTGATTTCTACCCTCTGCCTGTGACAGCAGTTCGGTTTTAAGACCCACCAAATTTAATTTGGTGGCTTTTATTCAAAAGGGGATTGATACCCGTGCTGAATAAGATTTTCTGCCTTCTGCCTTCTGCCTCCTGCCTCCTTCAAAAAATACATACAAATTTGACTTTGCCTGCATTTTAAGTTTCTACACTTTCAATTGTAGCTGTACAGCTACAAACACCTCTACCGGATGAGACTACAAGTAGTTTCCGGCTACTTTTTTGGTTCTTGCCAAATAGTTTTAGTTTGAGGATACTAGCTTTTGCTGCTAGAAATAATGTGGAGGTTAAATCCACCAATCGCCGATGCACAATAGCACAAATCGCCCTCTGATGTCAATGTGGCCGAGACGAGCGGCGCTGCCATCAAAGGATGCGCTTGCTAAAATGCAGGTAGCTCCCAAAAGCTAAGCGGATGCGAATTGGACGCGATAGCGAGGCGAAAGATGCTAAACTGGGATTGAGTGCGATCGACCGCTGCGGTTAACTGCACCTCTACCACAGGCTCCCGCCCTGATATCGCATAAATAAAATAAATTAATTTTGATAAGCTATTGTAAATTTAAATTGTATATTTCCAGAACAGCTTAAAAATCCTCTCCCCTTGTGACTCTGGGACTCTGGGACTCTCTCCCCCTGATTCGCCATACACAGTCTCTCAGGCGCAACAGCTTGTGGTGCCGTTATTTAAATTTTTGATTTCGATCGTAGAAACTATATTTTGTGGAGGAAACTAATTTGTCTCAATCCTACCGAGTTGCCATATTAGGAGCAACCGGCGCAGTCGGTGCCGAGTTGCTAGAACTCCTGTACAGCAGGAAATTTCCGATTTCTGAATTGAAGCTGTTAGCTTCGGAGCGTTCCGCCGGCACAAAAGTGGCCTTTGGGGGCGAAATGCTGACGGTCGAAGCAGTTTCGGAGCGATCGTTCGATAATGTGGATCTAGTGCTCGCCTCCGCAGGCGGTTCTACTTCTAAACTATGGGCTCCGAAAGCCGTGGCCGCTGGGGCAGTGGTCATCGACAATTCCAGCGCTTTCCGCATGGATGCGACGGTACCGCTAGTGGTTCCCGAGGTCAATCCCCAAGCGGTGGCAGCTCACCGAGGTATAATTGCTAATCCCAACTGCACGACGATTTTGATGGCAGTTGCCGTTTGGCCGCTTCACAAAGTTAGGCCTGTGAAGCGCATAGTTGTAGCGACTTACCAGTCTGCTAGCGGCGCGGGAGCCAGAGCAATGGAGGAAACGAAAGCTCAAGCCAGAGCAATTTTGGCTGGGGAAACTCCCAAAACTGAGATATTTCCTTACCCCTTAGCTTTTAATTTGTTTCCGCACAATACGCCGATTAACGATTTGGGGTATTGTGAGGAAGAGATGAAAATGCTAAACGAAACTCGGAAGATATTCGGTACGGACGAAATTAAAATTACTGCAACTTGCGTGCGGGTTCCCGTACTCCGCGCCCATTCCGAAGCGATTAATCTAGAGTTTGCCGAGCCTTTTAGTCCGATCGAGGCTAGGGAAATCTTAAAGGGGGCGATCGGGGTTAAGCTGGTAGAAGACTGGCAAGCTAATTATTTCCCGATGCCTGTAGAAGCCAGCGGTAAGGATGAGGTGTTAGTCGGCAGGATTCGCCAAGATATTTCTCACCCCTGCGGGTTGGAGATGTGGCTGAGCGGCGATCAAATTCGCAAAGGGGCGGCTTTAAATGCGGTGCAGATAGCTGAGTTGCTAGCAGAAAAAGATTTGTTGCGAATCAAAGCAGCGGCTGCTTATAATTAAGGTGGACTCGATCCAAAAAAACGGATAAAAGCCTCCTACTCAAGTTTAAGTAGTGTCGTAAAAAACCCAAAATTTTAGGATCGAGTTAAGCTCCCAGATCGATCGGCTGCAAGTAAATCTCAAATCTCAAATCTCAAATCGACTGAAGCTGGCAATTTGGCAATAGAAATGGCGACTTTAGATAAACCTTCGATCTAAAATCAAAAAGTTAACATCAAAAATCAACAGTCTAAAATCGGAGAAAGTGTGGTAAAGTTTGGACGGGTTCTGACTGCAATGATTACGCCGTTTAAGGAAGACGGCAGCGTTAACTATGCAGTAGCAGAACGGTTGGCAGTTCATTTAGCCGATCGCGGTACGGACAGCTTGGTAGTGTGCGGAACTACGGGCGAGTCTCCCACTATGAGCTGGGATGAAGAGTACGAATTATTTCAGGTGGTGCAAAAGGCAGTAGCCGGTAAAGCTTTGGTAATAGCAGGAGCCGGATCGAATTCTACTTCAGAAGCAGTCGCAGCTACGAAAAAAGCAGCTAAACTCGGATTGGACGGGTGCTTGCAGGTGGTTCCTTATTACAACAAGCCGCCGCAAGAAGGTTTGTACAATCATTTTCGGACGATCGCGCAATCTGCTCCAGAATTGCCTATAATGTTATATAACATCCCCGGTCGCACAGGCCAAAATATGTTGCCGGAAACAGTAGCTCGACTGGCCCAAATCCCCAACATTGCGGCCGTAAAAGAAGCAAGTGGCAACTTGGATCAAGCCAGCCAAATTCGACGCTTGACACCACCTGAATTTGCCATCTATGCTGGAGATGATTCCCTAACCTTGCCGATGTTGGCTGTAGGAGGATCTGGTGTAGTTAGCGTAGCCAGCCATCTGGTAGGAGAGCAACTGCAACAGATGATCCAAGCTTTTGAGACCGGTCAAGTTCAAGTCGCTACCCAGATTCACTTGCAACTTTTTGACTTGTTTAAAGCTCTCTTTCTCACCACAAATCCCATTCCCGTCAAAGCAGCTCTCAAACTTCAAGGCTGGGATGTAGGTTCCACCCGTCCGCCCCTGTGCGATCCGCCCGTTGAGGTAACTCAAAAGTTAAAGGACGTACTGGATAAGCTAGCAACAGTATCTACTAGCTAGATAGGCGAGAACGAGTTTTCAGACAACTGAATATTAGTTGTAATGAGTCATTAGTCCTTAGTCCTCAGTCATCAGTCATTAACTGTTAGTAATTAGCTAATAGTGAAGGATTAAATACTGAGAATTAAAGATTGAAGGCGGAAGACAACTGACTGTACGGGAGAGTAAAACCCGTAGGGGAGTTTTTCACAAATATCTTGGAAAAAATCGCCCCCATCTAACGAACAGCAGACGACAAAAGACAGTAGAAAACAGACAAAAGACAGTAGACGACAGACAACAGACACCAGTCAACAGTCAACAGTCAACAGTTAACAGTTAACACTCAAAAATAACTAACAAAGGATACGCATGATCAAAAATACAACTGCATCGGCTCTAAAAGTGATTCCCCTCGGCGGGCTGCACGAAATTGGAAAAAACACTTGCGTGTTCGAGTACGGTGACGAAATAATTCTTTTAGATGCAGGTTTAGCATTCCCGACAGATGGAATGCACGGTGTAAATATTGTCCTCCCAGACATGACTTACCTGCGGGAAAACAGCCACAAAATCAAAGGTAT
This sequence comes from Tychonema sp. LEGE 07196, assembly GCF_963890365.1. Taxonomy (NCBI): domain Bacteria; kingdom Bacillati; phylum Cyanobacteriota; class Cyanophyceae; order Oscillatoriales; family Microcoleaceae; genus Tychonema; species Tychonema sp. LEGE 07196. The sequence continues at coordinate 40,154 of NZ_CAWPRX010000165.1, forward strand.
GATCGTGACTCACGGTCACGAAGACCACATCGGCGGCATCCCTTATCACCTCAAAGAATTTGAAATTCCCGTCATTTACGGCCCGCGTTTGGCGATGGCTTTGCTAGCCGGAAAATTGGAAGAAGCCGGAGTATCTCACCGCACAGAATTAAGGACAGTGAGACCGAGGGATACGGTGAGAATTGGCAAGAATTTCTTAGTCGAATACATCCGCAACACTCACTCAATGGCCGACAGCTTTACGGTGGCGATTCACACTCCAGTCGGAATTATCATCCACACCGGAGACTTTAAAATTGACCACACTCCTGTAGACGGCGAACATTTCGACTTGCAAAAGCTGGCGGAATACGGCGAGAGAGGCGTGCTGTGCTTGATCAGCGATTCTACTAACTCGGAAGTTCCCGGTTTTACCGCTTCAGAACGTTCTGTCGCTCCGAATTTAGATAGAATTATCGCTCAAGCAACGGGACGGGTACTGCTGACGACTTTTGCTTCGTCGGTACACCGATTGCAAATTGTTTTGGAATTGGCTAAGAAAAACAATCGGTTTGTGGGAGTGGTAGGTCGATCGATGTTGAACGTCATCGCTCACTGCCGCAATCTCGGCTACATTAAATGCGAAGACAGCCTGTTCAAACCGCTCAGAGAAATCCGCAATTTGCCAGATGACAAGGTTTTGATTTTGACTACAGGCTCCCAAGGCGAACCGATGGCGGCGATGACTCGGATTGCTAACGGCGAACATCACGAACTGAAAATCAGAAAAGGCGATACAGTGATTTTCTCAGCTAATCCGATTCCGGGAAATACGATCGCAGTGGTAAACACGATCGACAAACTGATGATGCTGGGAGCAAACGTAGTTTACGGGCGCGACAAAGGCATTCACGTTTCCGGGCACGGCTGTCAGGAAGATCAAAAGTTAATGATCAACATGACCCGTCCCAAGTTCTTCTTGCCGGTACACGGAGAACACCGGATGCTGATTCAGCACTCCAAAACAGCTCAAAGCATGGGCATTCCCGCGAGCAATATGGTGATTATTGACAACGGCGATGTCGTAGAACTAACAGAAAATTCGATCCGAGTTGCTGGTACTGTACCTTCAGGAATTGAATTAGTAGATGCTTCTCGATCGGGCGTTGTCAAGGCGAATATCCTCAAAGAACGCCAGCAGTTAGCCGGAGATGGCGCGGTAACAGTAGCTGCGGCGTTGAATGCAGAAGGCAAATTAGTTGCTAAGCCAGAAATACACTTGAAAGGTGTAGTCACATCAGCCGATCGCGCACTATTACAACAGTCGATCGCTCAAACGATAGACACAGTTTTGAGCGATCGCTGGTCAGAATTCGTCACGCCTTCTGGAACTACCGAATCAGGAGTTGACGTAGACTGGGCAGGAGTGCAAACGCAAATAGAACGAGCAATTGCACGAGTGCTGCGCCGGGAACTTCAAAGCAATCCCATGCTAGTATTCCTGATGCAAATTCCCGAAGGAGCATCATTTGTGCGGCGGGAACCAGCAGAAGTAACACCAGGTTCTCTAGAAGCACCCAAACTATTAGGTTCCTCACCGACATCAGCACCAACGCCGCCGCCAGCGCCAGTTCCTGTGAATAAAGTAACAGGTCGTCGTCGCCCCCGGACTGCAGCCAAGGTCGCTTCCACCGTCTCCTAGAATTAACAATCCCTGGTAAAACCAGGGATTTATTTTTTAACCGCAGACGAACGCAAAAAAACGCAGATAGTCGTTAATTCTTCTATCTGCGTCCATTTGTGTTAATCGGCCAGCATCTGCGGTAGCAAAAATCAACCACCAGCAACTGCTGGAACAATACTCACTTCATCGCCATCTTGGAGGGCTGTTTTTGAGCCGTCCAAAAAGCGGATATCTTCGCTATTGACGTAGAAATTCAAAAACCTGCGGGGTTCTCCCTTTTCATCGCACAAGCTTTTTTTGATACCGGGACAATTTGATTCGAGGGATTCAATCAACTCAGAAATATTCTCGCCGCCGCATTCGATAGTGGCTTGATTGTTGGTGAATTTTTGCAGCGGAGTGGGAATTAAAACTTTAACAGTCATGGTTAGTTGTCAGTGGTTAGTTGTTAGTTGTTAGTTGTTAGTTGTTAGTTGTTAGTTGTTAGTTGTTAGTTGTTAGTTTTTGATCCCAATAACCAATAACCAATAACCAATAACCAATAACCAATGACTAATCATTAAACCGAAACTTGCTGCCATTCTAAGCGTTCGAGCGTGCGGGCGCGTTCTAGGGCGCGCTCGAAGGCTTCTAATTTCGGTTCGAGGGTGATGGGCTCGCCGATGTAACCTTGGACGGCTTCCTGAGTCTTCAAACCGTTGCCGGTGATGTAGGCGACGGTGGTTTCGTCGGGGTTGATTTTACCTGCTTCTACAAGTTTCTTCAAGACTGCGATCGTCGTGCCGCCAGCGGTTTCGGTGAATATGCCTTCGGTTTCGGCTAGCAGTTTCATGCCTTCGATGATTTCGGTGTCGCTGACGGATTCGATGTTCCCGTTAGTTTTGCGGGCGATTTCCAAGGCGTACATACCGTCTGCTGGATTGCCGATCGCGATCGACTTAGCAATAGTATTCGGTTTCACTGGCGTGACAAAATCGCGGCCTTCGCGGTATGCTTGGGCGATCGGCGAACAGCCGTCAGCTTGAGCGCCGCTGAACCGAACTTTCTTCTCATCAACCAAACCGACTTCGATGAATTCATTAAAGCCTTTGTAGATTTTTGTGAACAAAGAGCCGGAAGCGAGGGGAGCGACGATGTGATCTGGCAACTGCCAGCCTAGCTGTTCGGCAACTTCGTAGCCGAGAGTTTTCGAGCCTTCGGAGTAGTAGGGGCGCAAGTTAATGTTGACAAATCCCCAGCCGTGTGTATTGGCGACTTCGCAGCACAGGCGGTTAACTTGGTCGTAGTTGCCGTGAACTGCCATTACAGTTGGATTGTAAATCAGAGTGCCGAGGACTTTGCCTGATTCTAAGTCGGAGGGGATGAAAACTACACAGTCGAGGCCGGCGTGGGCGGCGATCGCAGCGGTGGAGTTAGCTAAGTTGCCAGTGCTGGCACAGGATACCGTTGTGAAACCCAATTCTCTCGCTCTGCTGAGGGCGACTGACACCACTCTGTCCTTAAAGCTGAGAGTGGGCATATTGACGGCATCGTTTTTAATATAAAGATTTTTTAGACCGAGGCGGCGGGCCAAGCGGTGGGATTTTACTAAAGGAGTCATGCCGGTGCCGACATCGATGACGTTATCTGTAGCGACGGGTAAAAATTCGCGGTAGCGCCAGATCGAGTTGGGGCCTGCTTGGATAGTTTGGCGAGTGACGCGGCGGCGGATTGCTTCGTAGTCGTACTTGACCTCAAGCGGGCCAAAACAGCAATCGCAGACGTGCTTGGCTTGGAGTTCGTACTCTTCGCCGCATTCTTTACATTTGAGGGCTGTGAAGGTTGCTGCTGTGGATTGGGTTCTGGTTGCTTGGGTCATAGCTCAACTCTCTAGTTTTGCGATGTTTTCTAATTCTTAGGACAGATTAACACGGTGGATCTACCCCGTCAACCATACCCGACTTTTTTGGTCGGGATTAATTTTGCAGCAGTGTTTTGTCCGAAACTGCAGGTGGTTGGATAGTCTTCAATCTCTTTCTCAGAGAAGTTTCTAGGCTCTGCAGAATAGTGTTGGTTCAGAGGAAAAATCTCTTGTTTAACCGAACTCAAGAATGACTTGGCTGCAAAACTAATTTCAAAACTTTATAAAGTTTTTTTTGCTTGGTGACTCAAAACGACAAACTAGAGGGTTGATGCGCGGGCGAGAAACCGGGTTTCTACGAGATTTTGGATTGAGTCACCAGAAATATCGCCAGAAACCCGGTTTCTGAATTCACCGCAGTTACCGCGCGGGCGAGAAACCGGGTTTCTACGAGATTTTGGGTTGAGTCACCAGAAATATCGCCAGAAACCCGGTTTCTGAATTCACCGCGCGGGCGAGAAACCGGGTTTCTACCAGATTTTGGGTTGAGTCACTAGAAATATAGCCAGAAACCCGGTTTCTGAATTCACCGCGCGGGCGAGAAACCGGGTTTCTACCAGATTTTGGGTTGAGTCACCAGAAATATCGCCAGAAACCCGGTTTCTGAATTCACCGCAGTAACCGCGCGGGCTTTCCCAATTCTTCAATCGAAAATCCCAAATCCAAAATCCAAAATCGTATTATCCACCGCTGACGGGGGGGATGAGTACAACTTCGTCGCCGTCTTGGAGGATGGTGTCGGGAGAGACGAATTCTAGGTTGACACCGAAGCGGGTGCGATCGCGCCACTGTTCTAATTGAGGATATTGGGCGATCGAGTTTTCGAGCACTTGAGACACTGGAGTTTCGGGAGGGAGTTCTACAGTAAGGAAGGAAACGCCGTAGGCTTCACCGAAGGCGGCGAACAGTTTAACGGTGACGGTAATCGAAGAATTAGACACGGCTGTTTTGTGCGATCGACAGTTTGGCAATTATCAACTAAACCATACAATTAATGTGGAATTAGGCACGCCGAGGTCTAGAATTGAAAACAGCAATCTCTAGTTACGTTTTACCCGATCGGGCAAACATGACTGTTGATTGCAACAGAAATTTTGAACAGTCTTGTATGCCGATCGCTCTCAACAACCAGGCGTTAGAAGCAGTTAGCATCCACTTAAATGCACTTAACTCATGTCTAGTTGGCTGCTTTTGAGGCTACTGCAAAACTATTTTTTGAGTATCCAGCATAAATACTTGACCGTAATTGTAGGAGAGTACAAAAACATCGCACTATATTTAGCGGGATACAACCCAGACCATGCCCTAGAAAATCGCTAAATTTAGACTAAATATCTGGTTGTCCAGCCCAGACGATAATTCCCCAAGCCTTGTCCTGCTTAGCCAGCGTGCCGTTCTATCTAAGAATAATAGTGAAATTAACGCGATCGAGATATTTATGGCAAGTAACGATTTTAAAGTCCTGCAAATTATTGAAGCTAAAGGCTGGTACGCCTTTGGAAGTACCAAGCAAAGCCAGCACGTTGAGAGGTGGGTAAGACCTGTCGTGTGTTGGGTTTTAATAGAAGATAAAAAAAAGCGGCGGATTGTGACTGCTACCGCTAGCTATCAGATCGAAATTGACGACAAAGAAGTCGAATTTTTTGCCCACGAAAGCGAAATTAAAGATGTCGAGAGCCTCCCCAAGTCGGTCTCGGTTTCGGAATTTCTGAAAACAGAAGATTGAAAAGGGGGCAGAATAAGAGCCTTTAACAAGTTATTAACTATTCCTTAGTAATTCCTTAAACTTGCTGCCCGATTCTATTTCAAATGCAGGCAGAACCTCCCTAATTGCGGAGAGGCGCAGATGGGGAGAGGGGAAAATGTCTACTTTTGTCTTGCTTTCTGCATCTTTAGCCGCAAGTCTTCAAATCCCAAAAAATAAAGAAGCCGGAAGATTGCAGGCAATGCCAACACGCTTCCGACCTTTGCTAAATAACAGGGTATGCATATGTTTCTAAAGTATGGCAGGGAAGCCTTCTAGATATCAAGAGGACTATTGCAATCACCCACAGAAATTTATTAAACTTGGTGGCGGATGCTTTTTCAATTGGAGGAGAAACCACTCTAATTGAAGAGAGGGGAGGTGAGAAAATAGGGAGAATTTATACTTTTGCCTTGCCTTCTGCATCAGAAAGCCCAAGGTCTAAAGTAGCCCAAAAAATAAAGAGGTCGGAAGATTGCAGGCAATGCCAACACGCTTCCGACCTTGCTGAATAACAGGGTATGCATATGTTTCTAAAGTATGGCAGCCAAGCTTTCGAGATATCAAGAGGGCTATTGCAATCACCCACTTTTGCTTTTAAGGTATGTTTGCAAGGCTCATACCATTTTAGACTTAAAATTTGAAACTTGAGAGCGGGTGATGGTTACAGGTTAAGGATTCTAGCGGTTTTTATGTAGCGGGTGCTACAAAAAATGGGCGCTTGCCGGTCGTAAGCGAAGCAGGCCGAAGGTATCGCCCATTCTTCCCTAATTCTTTGCAGCTACAACATCAAACCCCACTAACCACAGGTTCAGGCTTTGACTGCCGCATCCGCCGCCCCAGCAGAGCCATCCGCACGCCGCCGCCCGGCCCTAAAGTCACCCCTCGGCGTTTGGCCTGTACCGGCTTTTTCTGGGCCAATACCAAGTCGAAATCGCGCAAAATGCTTGCCAGCACCAGTTTCATCTCCAACTGCGCCAGCGCCAAGCCGATACAGCGACGGCTGCCGCCTCCAAAGGGCAAATACTCGTAAGGCGAGAATTGCCTGTCCAAAAACCGTTCCGGTTTAAATTCCAGCGGTTCTGGATACAAATCCTCGCGCCTGTGGGTTAAATAAATTGAGCCGAAAACCACCGTACCCGGTTCGAGTTGATGTCCCATCAGTTCCACGGGCTCTCGCACCACTCGCGGAAAGGTCAGCATTCCCACGGGATAAATTCTGAGTGTCTCTTGACAAACCGCACTCAGGTAGGGTAAGCGGAAAATCTCCATCGGGTCTGGATTTTCGCCCAAACTGTCCAATTCTTGCAGCAGTTTCTGGCGCACTGAGGGCAAGCTGTGAATCCAGTAAAATGCCCAAGCTAGGGCCGTTGCTGTGGTTTCGTGGCCTGCAAACAGCAGCGTCATCAACTCGTCGCGCAATTCTTCATTCGTCATCGGTTCGCCGTTTTCGTCGCGGGCGGCCATCATTAAGCTGAGAATGTCGGTGCGGTTGCTGTCTGGTTGCTGTCTGCGTTCGGCAATTTCCGCGTCCATCAGTTCCTGAATTTTCCGCTGCTGCTGCTTCATCCGTCCCCAAGGACTCCAAGCGCCCCAATCTTGCTGCATCCAAGACACAAATAGCATACTCGATCGCAGCGGAGAGCCTGTTGTATCGATAATTGAAGCCAGCAGCGGGGACAGTTGCTGCAACCGCGGCCCTTCATCCAGTCCGAAGACTACTTGCAAAATTACCCGCATGGTGATTTCTTGCATGGCGGTGCGGGCGACAAAAGGTCGATCGACCGTCAACTTGCTAGCAACATCTTGAGTAATATCGCAAATTTGCTGACCGTAGTTACGCATCCGTTCCCCGTGAAACGGCGGCATCAATAATTGGCGCTGGCGTTTGTGCTTTTCTCCAGAGATCACAATCATCGATTGTTCTCCCAGCAAGGGTTTGAGAATACCGTTGATATCGCCTGGAGCCTCAAGCGCTTTGCTGTTGAGCATTTCCTGGATCGCTTGCGGGTTGTGGACCATCACGAATGGTTTGAGGTTTCCCCACCGCGTCGTGAAAATCTCCCCGTACTTTTTGGCGCTGACATCCATGTATGTCAGCGGATCGGCTATCCATTGAATTAGCTGCACGAAGCGGGGGTTGTTGGGGCCGTCAGGTAAGGTCATAGAAATTGTGGTAGTGCTTGTTAAAGGACTTGGAGAACATAAATAGGACTGCTGCAGAAACCGGGTTATACCCTCTGTAATAATTTTAAGAGGTTATTCTCGAACGGTGCTTACAATGTCCTGTCCCAGTTCTGTAAAACGCACTGTTTTGATTTGCCAAGGAGCATAACTGGTTAAAGTTTGGCGCACGCCTCCAAACAAACCTAGCATTTGACAGCTCGACAGATTTTGCAATTTCTGCCGGGAATTCCCGAAGGCCCGCAGATCGAGGGTCGCTATTCCGAGGTCGCGATCGATCGTCAGCCGATAGCCAACTAAACCGAGACTATCGAAAATCTGCTGTTTTAACACTTCATTAATGACGGATGACATTAACTGATTGTCAGAGCCTGTTACTGTTTCCGGGTTCAGAGTTTGACAGAGATTGTTTACCTTATAAACTTTAACGGTGACAGTATTTTCTGATGCTACTCCACTGGCTAAAACAGGAGAAATAAAGTTAGAAGCCGGAGCTGTTTGAGCCGATCGCTCCTCAAGTTGATTTCCCGTTAGCTGTATGTCTCCGAATTGACCAGCACCCGTTTGCGATCGGCTCTGGTTTGCGGTTAAGTTCGCTGAATCATAGCTGGAACAACTGCTAACGCCCATCAAAATTAATCCAGTGGCTAAATACCCTAACTGTTTGCAGATACTGTTCATAGTTTTTAATACTCAACTCCACGTCTGTGCGTGGAGGGTGAATTTTTCTGGTAGAAAGCACTTACTTCCTGATTACACTCACTTATGACTATTTCCCGGCATCCGCAATACAAGACGTCTTGGATAAGTTCTGGATCCATACATAAACTGCAGATGAAAAGCAGATAAGCACACTCTAGATTAGATAATTTCAGAGAATTTGTGAATCAGTGCCAAAGATATACGTAGATGAAAAAAGTTAAAAGTTATTATTACTACCGGGATTTTAGTGTGGTTTCACGTAAACGGCTAAGGCACTTGATGCGTGCAACGCTGCTGCAGGGTCGGGATCTCATCAGATTAAGCTCGTAACGCTAGACTGCCAGTCAGATTGAATAACCTATCAGCGGTGTGATGTAGCGTTTCAAATCGCTTTATTCCGTCTGATTTAAACAGCTTTTTTCCGGTTGGCGAAACCTTGACCTTGATTAGTAGTAATGAGGACATATTTTTGACTGGCCCGCGCATTTTACGAGGGCTTCAAAGTGGCATAACTGGGCTTTCGGTGCAGTTACAAAACAAAATCCGCATTAAAAATCCCTGATGAGTTGGCGGTTGAAACCTCGACTGTACAAGCTTTCCTCCGCCGAGACGGACTAAGAAATAAAGCGGGTATTTAAGCCGGATTTAGCACCAGCAAACGTGCCAGTCGCGAACAACATAATTTAGCAGCCAGCCTCTGGCGCATTCAGGGTGCGATCGCAATATTTGGTGATTTTTCTACCGAATTCCATCAAAAATAGTGAGAACATCATCATGAAACAGCAATTATTGACGAAGGTTTTGGCGGCAAGCGCGATCGCCCTCAGCAGCCTGACAGTGCCTTTTGAGCCTAGTTACGGCTGGACTTCACCCACGGAAAAGGGATTTTCTTGCAGTACCGTCAGGGGCGCACCGGTGACGGTGTACCAAAACTCTCAAGGTGCGGTAGAGCCTTGGATTGAGTGGAATTCAGATTATTTTTCCGGTTCTGGCTACAATCCACAAACTCGCTGCCAATTAGTCAGCCAGCGCCTCGAAACCTATCGCCGCAACCGGGTGCTCAAGTACATTACAGCAGGCCGGATGAACGGCCAAAACGTCATCTGCACGGCGAATCAAGTCAACGGTTTGTGTCAAAATTTGATTTATACTCTCAGACCAGGCCAAGACCCGATCGGCTCCTTGTACAATTTGTTAGCTTGGCGTCAAGGATATGTCGGGATGCCGTCTTTTGATGAATCCCGTAACATTCCTTACATTGACGTGAGGCAAAAACTAGGGGAAAGCACGGATGAGGGGGCGCAATAGCCGATTTTTTCGCCATCCTCCAGCCTTGCTTAATGGTTGGGCAATTTTCAAGATTGAATACATCTGTGTCGATCGGTGTTTGTACGCTTGAAATCTGCGGTTAACAGAACGACAGCAGTTCCTGTGCCCTGCGGTGGGACAGTCGCCGCCACCGGATTCCCTGCTGGTGCTGAGGTGTGGGCAGTAGCGCGGGGTTTTGTAGAGTTGCTGCTGCCAAAATCTTTTTGTCTAGGCTATAGCTTGCGGTATACAAATAACGTTAAAATTGCCGTGAACCGCCGCCGGATTTTTAATGGCAAAGGTTTCTTGGTGGCAATTAACGATCGGGGCAGCGATCGACATCTCGGTTTTGAGGTCTATACTTTTGAAGATGGAAGCGCGCCGACGCGAGAATTATTGGAAAAAATGGTTAAATCCAGTTGGGGAATTCCGATCGGTATATATTTGCAGTTCGTCTCGTCATGTCTGGGGAGTTAGCGATGAATTTGTGGAGTTCGCGGTTCGGGGCGCTGACAATCATCTTGACCGGTGCAATAACGGCGACAGCAATTGTCGGCCAACAATATGCTGCTTGTGCCAAAACAGCGGAAGAAATTGCCCGGGTAGCAACGTTGAGCACCGTCGAAGTTAACAATACGCTGGGTTTTGCTACTAGCGGTTCGGGAGTAATTATTGCAAAACAAGGCAATATTTATACGGTTCTGACGGCGAATCACGTTGTTGCCAGCCTCGCCCAAGAATACAGCATTCGAACTCATTTAGAAAAAAATTATAGAGCAATCAGAATACAGCGGCTGCCGAAAAACGATCGCGATATAGACTTAGCTCTGATCCAGTTTTATAGCCGAGAAAATTATCCAGTAGCGCCAATTGGCGAATCAAAACGTGCTGTAGTCGGTTCTACTATTTACGTTGCTGGCTATCCGCTGCCCATCGCTTCTTGGTATGAAAGAAAACTCGAATTTACTTCTGGTATTGTTTCTTCTCGTCTCGATCGCGCATCATCGGGATACGGACTGCGGTATCAAGCTGTCACCAGGCGCGGCATGAGCGGCGGGCCTGTATTTGATGCTGATGGTACTGTTGTGGGAATTCACGGTCAGGGTGATACTGTTGGTACGGTGCTCAGCCAGTGGAACGGTCAAATTGAGGAAATTAAAACTGGGTTGAATGCAGCAATCCCGATCGATTCTTTGATGTCGTTGCGATCGCAAGCTAAACCTAACGGGTTTGATATTCTCAGCAATATTTCGATCCAGCGCAGCCCCAGCCAAACTCAATCGAATCTGGGGCCAGGAGGCTTTGTCTGCGATACCTCCACCGGCGAACCGATGACGGTTTATCAAAATCCGCAAGGGTTTAGGGAGCCTTGGATTCGCTGGAATTCTAATTTCTTTTCGGATTCTGGCTACGATCCTCTGACTCGCTGCAAACAAGTCACTCAGCGCCTAGAAAATTACAGCCGCAACAAACAGCTAAATTATGTTACTGTCGGCACTGTCAACAATCAAAAAGTGATTTGCACCAGCAGCCGCGTTAACGGGCCCTGCGAAGGCTTGATCTACACGCTGCGCCGCGATCAAGATCCGGCTCCCGCACTCAGCAGTTTCTTTTTGTGGCTGGGGAATCAGAAGGCTAGACCTTCTCTTTTTGAAAGCAGCACTCCCGTTTATATTAATGTTGGGGAACGGCTGGGTTTAGATGTTAGCGAACCCTAATTTGTAATAGACTGCTGGCAAAATTTAGAAACAATCTGGAAAAACATCTGCGTTTATTTGTGTTTATCTGCCTGAAATCTGCGGTTTTCATAGCGATCCAAGACTCGTGCAAGAAATCTGACCGGCGATATTTTTTCGGCAAAATCGCGCTGATTTGCTTGTGAAAATGTCGGGCGCACTCATCTAAAAGTTTGAGATATTTGAATGATTTATAATTGGCAATAACAGAAATAACGATATTTTGCAACAAATAAGTTATAAAATTACTGTTAAATTAATCTAATCCAAATTTTTCAGGTATCAAGCATGACTGCAACTACGTCGAAGGCAACGTCAGCCATCCCCAGTTTTTGCGAAGGAATCCAGTATTTCTCCGAAACAGTGCCGGGTTTTGAGACTTACGGGAAAGCACCCGCGATCGCCGAGGGAAGCAAGTCGATCGCCGATCCCGCCGATCCCGCCGCCGTCTTTCAAACAATGCTGGGAGCAGACGCCCTGCGCTACCTGACGCTGCAAGTCACCGCTAGCAAGGCATCGGGACATCCGGGGGGTTTTGCCAGCCAAGCGGAAGCCTACGCCGCTTTGGTGATGCTCGGACACAAGAACATTGTCACCGAAGTGGGGCACCACGCGCCGGGATTTTACAGTGCCATGTTTCTCGATCGATCTTTAGAAGACATGGGAATTGTCAACGTGCAGCAAGTGCGCGATAAATTCCGCGAAAAAGACGGTTTGTTAGGACATCTTTCCGGTTTCATTCCCGGCCTTTTAGCACCTGCTGGCCCCCTCGGACAAGGGCAGCATTTTGCAATGGCGGGAGCGCTTTTGCATCCCGGAAAACTGTTTGCTTTCACAATGGGCGACGGCGGCATGGGCGAACCCTATCCCATGAGCAGCATGGGGCATTTTCACACTGCTTATCCCAAGGCTACTAACTTTTTGCCCGTGTTAGTTTGGAACGGATATTCTCAAGAACATCACAGCATGGTTTCGACAAAAACTAATGCTGAAATGATTGCTTATTGGCAAGGAAACGGTTTTGAAGAAGTTATCTTAGTTGATGCTAAGGAATTTGACGACAAAAATCAACCGGAAGCTTATGTTGACAGCACTGCTTTTTCCCTCGAACAGCGCATGGCATTTACCAAAGCTGTTTTACAAGGAGTTGACAAAGCGGCAAAATCTGCTCTCGGCGGCAAATTGACTGTGTTTATTATCAAACAGTTGAAAGGTGCGGGAGTGCACGCGCGCGGCTCGAAATCTCACAACCTTTATCCAAAAGATACGCTGGATGCTCCGCACATTATCAGTGCTTTAAAAGAGCGCGCTTTGACAGTGGCTGCTTGGGAGTTGGTGCGGACAAATTGCGAGCGCGCGGGCGGCGGGCCGGCAGCGAAAACAGTTGTTACTGAGTTTACATTGCCGCTGGCAGATTTGGGCGAATTGCCTTTAGAAGAATTTGCGGTTGGGGGAGAAGCCAAGATTTCGACAACTGCAATGGGACGTTTGGTAGCGAAAGTCGGCGAGTGCGATCGGACTTTTCTTGTCACCAATGCTGACGGCAATGAAGCATCGGCAATTGCTAACATCAACCAAGCTCTGAAAATCATTCACCCGACAACGGATGACCTCTACAATCAATCGCCAAACGGTCAAGTTTACGAACCTTTGAGCGAAGATGCTTGCGCGGGTTTGGCTGTAGGTTTGTCGCTGTTTGGAGGGCGGAGTTTGTGGTGTTCCTACGAATCTTTTGCCGTTAACGGTTTACCAATTTGGCAAACTGTTACCCAAGCGATGGCAGAATTGCGCCGTCCAACTCCGGCTACTGTCACCTTATTTACAGCGGGTGCATTGGAGCAAGGCCGCAACGGTTGGACGCACCAACGCCCGGAGATTGAGGCTTATTTTGCCGCCATGATGCGGAATGGAAATGTGTTTCCTTTGTTTCCACCGGATGCTAACAGCATTCAAGCTTGTTACGAGTGGGCTTTGAGTGCTAAAAATAAGGGAGTTGTGATTACTGCGAGCAAGTCGCCCCTGCCAATTCGCACTACTTTTGCACAGACTCGCCAAGCATTACAAGACGGTGCAGTTGTGCTGCACGAAATTGATTCTCCGCAAGCATCCCAAAATCAAGGGGGAAGCAAGAAAGTTGTGTTTGCTGTTGTGGGCGACATGACTTTAATACCGGTGTTTGAAGCCGCAGCATTTTTGGAAACCGAAGGGATTGGAGTGCGGATTGTTTCTGTTGTGAATCCCCGCCGTTTGTACCGTCCAAGCGATGTTGCTTGGGATACTTGTTCGGAAGCTGACGGCGGCTTTTTGAGCGATGAGAAATTTGCTGAAATGTTTGGTGGAGATGCCTTGATTGGCGTAACAGGCGGTGCTTCTGGGATGTTGGAGCCGGTGATGCTCCGCAGCAATTGCCCGCGTGATACTTTCGCTTGGAAGCGGGGGGAAACTACTGCTAGTGCGGGTGAGTTGATGGCGTTTAACGGGTTGACTGCTGAGGCGTTGACTAAAAGGGCGATCGAGCTAGTTCATTAATCAGACTTAGGCAAAAAAACCTGGTTTCTTCCAAAAATAGTCGCTTTTTTCGAGAAATATTGATGTAGAAACCGGGTTTTTGCTCCCCCGCGCATCCAGGATTGATTAAGCTAGAATGTGAGAGAATGCCCCTGCCTAGTTGTTACTGGGTAGGGGCTAGCAATATTTAAAATAGGATGGTGATAGCTGTGACTGCACAAGTTTTAGAAGAAGTAGTTACGCTTGGGGAACAGCGATTAATTCTCCCCGGCTATTATAGTTGGGAGCAATTTGAGGCTATAGAGTCTTTGATGGCAAACTCTTCTGGTTTGCGGATAACTTATCTTGATGGGTGGATCGAGTTTATGACATTGGGCGAAGCACATGAGGAGATAAAAAGTATTTTGGCTATATTTATAGCACTTTACTTTTTCGAGAAAGGGATTAACTTTATCCCTGTAGGAAGCGCAACTCGCAGAAATCGAGCCAAAGATGTCTCATTTGAGCCTGATGAGTCTTATTATATAGGTGAAAAAAAGGAGCATCCCGATTTAGCAGTAGAAGTAACGATGACTAGCGGGAGTACAAATAAACTAGCTAAATATCTGCGACTTCGCATTCCAGAAGTCTGGTTTTGGAAAAATAATCAGTTGGCTGTGTATGGGCTGCGCGAGAATGATTATGAGCTACTTTCCAGAAGTGATTTGTTGCCGGAATTAGATTTAGAATTGTTGGTGCGTTGTGTTTTAATGCCTTCAAGGATTGAGGCAAGACTGGAGTTTTTGAAGGGAATTGGGCCGCAGTAAGCTCGACTTTGTTCACTAAGTTTTGAATGGGATTTCATGCTGTCCCTACCAGGGTTACACTAGATAATGGCTAGCAATATTTAAAATAGGATGGTGATAGCTGTGACTGCACAAGTTTTAGAAGAAGTAGTTACGCTTGGGGAACAGCGATTAATTCTGCCTGGTTATTATAGTTGGGAGCAATTTGAGGCTATAGAGTCTTTGATGGCAAACTCTTCTGGTTTGCGGATAACTTATCTTGATGGGTGGATCGAGTTTATGACATTGGGCGAAGCACATGAGACAATCAGTTGTATTCTTAATTTTTTGATACAACTCTACTTTTGTGAAATGGAAATTGAATATATTCCTGTAGGAAGTGCAACTCGTAGAAATCGAGCCAAAGATGTCTCATTTGAGCCTGATGAGTCTTATTATATAGGTGAAAGAAAGGAGCATCCCAATTTAGCAGTAGAAGTGACAATTACTAGCGGGAGTACAAATAAACTAGCTAAATATCTGCGACTTCGCATTCCAGAAGTCTGGTTTTGGCAAAATAATCAGTTGGCTGTGTATGGGCTGCGCGAGAATGATTATGAGCTACTTTCCAGAAGTGATTTGTTGCCGGAATTGGATTTAGAATTGTTGGTGCGTTGCGTTTTAATGCCTTCAAGGATTGAGGCAAGAAAGGAGTTTTTGAAGGGAATTGGGCCGCAGTAATTAAGCAGAGAGGAAGAATGCAAGGGGGCGATCGCTCTTGATGCAAGTATCGCACTGTTTGGTATTTGGTGTAATGGGCGATCGCACCACTGAAGGGATTTACCCCATGCTCAGCAATTCATGAGGATATCCGCCAAATTTTGGGGGTTTGCGAAATGGTGGTAAGCTTTCGATAGATAGGGATGCGGACATTCCTTGTGTGTTTGTAATGACTATTGCGCTCACACATCTCAATTAACGCCAGTATAATTGTAGTTGTTTGTCATCAGGGCTTTATATCAGCAAAGGATAAATTTCATGATGTTGTGAAGATTGCGTTGCAAAAGGAGGGTTGGCAGATTACAGATGACCCACTTTCCATCAGTGTGGGTGGAGTTGATATGTTAATCGATCTGGGGGCGGAACGCCTGCTGGCAGCCGAACGGCAGGGGGAGAAAATTGCTGTAGAAATCAAGAGCTTTTTGAATACTTCAGCCATAACAGATTTTCATTTAGCGGTTGGACAATTTATCAACTACCGTACAGCACTCAAGTTTAAAGACCCCCAACGTCAGCTATTTTTGGCAATTCCTTTGACGGCATATAACGATTTTTTCAAGCGTGAATTTACAACCGCTGTCGTGGAAGATTACCAGTTAAAATTATTGGTCTATGACGTAGAAGAAGAGGTGATAGCTTTATGGAAAAAATAGAAAAATATCGGGATTGTATCAAACAAATTCTCACGAAATATGCTGCCTACAAGCCTTCTTATGGAGAAGTAGATGTGCAAGTTGTTTTTGACACGGAACACAATCATTATCAAGTTGTTCGAGTGGGTTGGGATAACAAACAGCGAGTTTACGGCTGTGCTATACATCTCGATATTAAGGATGGCAAAATCTGGATTCAGCAGAATGGAACTGAAATCGATTTAGGGCAAGAACTGGTTAATATAGGTGTGCCGAAGTCGGACATTGTGGTTGGGTTTCATCCACCTTATATGCGTCAGTTCACAGAATTTGCAGTGGGTTAAAACTAACGTTGATGCTTTTGGTGGCAGACATCGATCGCTCTTTATGTGTTATGGGGCGATCGCTTTTTATGATTGGTGAGGCGATCGGTATCCGTGCAATCAGCACACTTTGAAATGCTGCAAAGGGATAAGATTGTAACTGGAAAAAGAGGTAGGTGAACACAAGCTTCAACTCAACCTACAAGAGCTGCGATCGCACTAAGTTATGCTGCGACTACTTCGACAGGCCTGAACATTATATCCATTCAACCTTTGATGCCAAATCTCTCATAAAGCATCTCTCTTAACCTATTGCTAGCGCGTTTCACGAAGTCATCTTCAGATTCCTGCTGCAAAGGTTCACCAATTTGATTGCTAAAGTCAGATAAAAAAGATTCATTCTGAATTAAGCTCGACACCTCTTCTGAGAATTTTTCCTTTTCATTATTTGAAAATGATAAGGGCGTCAACATAAGGAAAGTTCCTGCTGTTAAATCCATTTGAAGGGATGGAAGAGTTAAATCAGATTCTGGCAGTGATTGAGTAGGTGATTGCTTAATATCATCCATAAATTGCTTAAAATTACTCATCACTGATTGAGTAGGTGATTGCTCAATCTCATCCATAAGTTCCTTAAAATTACTCATCACTTATTCTCACTTGGTATGCCGATTTTTCCACGAACCATAAAAAGAACGAAGCAGCTTTTCAAATGACTTGACAACTTCCTCTATAATTTTACCTTTCGTTTTATCATCCAACCGATTCCATAGTCTGAAAAACCAATTAAATAGTTCAGATAGCCAACCAAACATCCGTATACTCCAAAGCTACGAAACAGAACCTATAACCCAACGCTGCAATATTTGCTGCATATAGATAGCCAAGCTTATCTTTTCAATCGCTCGCAGTTTTCTGATATTTGCTGCGAGGTGCGAGGAAATACTAAAGCCAGACTAAACGCTGATGAAGGTTGGGTTGCAACAGGAAACCCAACCTACCAATTCAAACTTAACTATCCCTCTTCTGCCTAGAGTGACAGAAGAGGGATAACTATCTTTACCCTTTACCTCCAAACAGTTTATATATTCCGTATCCAACAGCCGCCGCCGCAGCAACAGGTGCAGCAGCAACTATGGCAGTACCAGCAATTGCACCTCCCCCGACAACGCCACCGATACCAGCAAGGGTGCCCATAATTGCAGCACCAGAGGCACCGCCAGCTACCGTTACAGCACCAGCACCAACTAGACCAGCAGCAGCCCCAATGTTTGTAGCTGTTCTTGCCGCTGCACGAGCATCATTCTCTTCCTCAGACAAGTTCGATTGCTCTTTGAACAAAGTTTCATTCATTATTTTTGCCCCCAGATAAGCAGGGCCTGCTGCTAATACCGCAGGAGCCGCCGCCATACCACCACCAACCACACCACCTGCCGCAGCTAGACCCGAAGTAATTCCTGCTCCTGAAGTTGCTGCAACAGTCAACCCTGTAGCAGCACTGGTAGCCGCACCTACCGCAGCACCAGTTTCTGCAACCGCTTTGACTGTTTTGACTGTATTTCCATCAATGCCCGTAGTTTTTTCTACAACATTTTCTACAACTTCTTCACCTGCTTTCCTGGCAAAATCTTCCCAATTCATAAATCAATTAATCCTTTTAATACTTGTTCCATTATCCTTAATAAATTCAAGGTTTGTCTAGCCCAAAAATGTTCTATTTTGCAGCCAATTCTCCCTCGCTTTTACTTTAACTTTAATCTAAGTTTGTACAACAATGTACGAAAATGTACGAAAATGTTGGCAGTTGTGAGCTACAATACACAAAACTCTCGCATCTCCCTGCCAGATGAATCTTAAAGAAATGTTAAATGTCGCCGATCGCATAGTTTTCGAGAAAACAGGTCAGCACCTTGACGATTTACAAGACGCGGTATTGCGGGGAACTCTACAACGCGAGACATACAAAGAAATAGCTAAAGATTTTAACTGTTCTGAAAGTCGCATCAGGGAAATCGGATCGGAATTATGGCAGATACTTTCAGAGGAGTTTGGGGAAAAAGTCAGTAAATCGAATTTTCGCTCCACAATGGAGAGGTTGCAAAACTCTAATGCTTTAAACTTTGCAAACAACGTGAGCAGTATTTTCAACATCTGTGCAGAAGCTAGACACCCGCCAAATCTCCCAAACTCGCACCCACCAAATCAGGAAACATCTAAGTCACAACAAACTAAAACTTCGCATCAAGATTTAAGCGAAATGCCGGAGTTGGGTGATTTCTTCGATCGCACTCCCGAACACCAAACCCTCACCACCTGGATTCTACAACAACACAGCCGCCTCATCACCCTCACCGGCATCAGCGGTATCGGCAAAACCACCCTAGCAGTCCAACTCGTACAACAAATTAAAAACGAGTTTGAGTACGCAGTTTGGTACACTCTAGACGAATTCCCCACCCTAGAAAAATTTCAATCTAACCTAATACAGCTTTTTTCTAACTCACAAAAACAAGATTCATCCCCAACCAACCAGAAACCCTTACCGTTAATTAAGTATATACAAAACCATCGCTGTTTAATAATATTAGATGACGTTCATAACCTTTTTTGTAGCGGCGAATTGGCAGGCAAATATAAACCTGAATGCGAAGAATATCGCACTTTATTCAAACAAATAGAAAAATTATCCCATCAAAGCTGCTTGATGTTAATTGGTTGGGAACAACCCAGAGAAGTGACTCAAGTTAAAAGCCAAAATACTTCCATTCGCACCTTACAACTCAAAGGTTTAGACATCGCAGCGGGACGGAAAATTCTGATAGATTATGGGTTAGCAGAAAGTGATAACATTGAAACACTCATTCATCGCTACCAAGGTAATCCCCTCTGGTTAAAAAGCGTGGCGACTCTGATTCAAGAATTGGGAGGCGGCGTGAATCAGTTATTACCAAATGATACCATATTGTTGCCCGAAGATTTGAAAGATGTTTTACAGCAGCAATTTAGCCGCCTATCCGAACTAGAAAAACAAGTAATCTCCTTATTAGCCAAAGCAAGCGATGCAATTAACCTCACCCAATTGCTAGAAAATAGCCAAATTCCCGCCTCAGATTTGGTAAATGCGCTGCAATCTTTATCGCGGCGCTGCTTTATAGAACAACAAGCAAAATTTTACACTATTTCACCTGTACTGAGGCAATATGCCACCATAAGACTCGGTGGTTGAAACCGCTTTAGGGGTGCAAAATCGAATGTACTTCGTTTGTCATTTGATTTTCACCCCCAACGATACAAACGAAGTCCCTCTCTAAGAGACTAAGAGATATAAATTAGATAGAATAATCAGTAGTCGCAATTCCATTGTTTGCCATGACGCTGAAAGAATTAGAGCCTCAACTGCTGGCACTCTCTGACGACGAAAAAGCTCAAGTTGTTCAACTCCTATCTCAGGGCAAAATCACCCTGGGGCGCGGTATTGAAAAAACGCCTGATGTCTGTGGTGGGAGTGCCTGCATTGCAGGAACTCGCATCACCGTTTGGGGACTTGTCGAAGCTCGTCGCATTGGCTATAGCGAAGCCGATTTACTCACAAGCTATCTATCTCTCTCTGCTACTGATATTGCTAACGCTTGGGCCTATGCCGAAGCTTTTCCCGACGAAATTGAAACAGAAATTATGGAAAACGATGAAGTAATGGACGAGGATTTGTAGCAGATGGCACGCCTCTATGCCGACGAGCAATACCCCTATCCGGTTGTAGAATTGCTGCGGGTTTTGGGACACGATGTTTTGACTGTCCAAGAAGCAGGCAGAGCGAATCAGAAAATTCCTGACCCAGATGTGTTACTCACAAGTTAAGCTAAAAGCACTATTGTCAATGAGTAATTTTACTCATTTTTTACCTGTTGACCCAATTAAAATATGACTCCATTTGTTCCTTTATTATTGAAAAAAAATTGTTCGGGACTTC
>NZ_CAWPRX010000166.1:0-5583 GCF_963890365.1 Tychonema sp. LEGE 07196
GGTAGGCGCAGGGAAATAGCAGAATCCCAGACCAGCCTACGAAGACGAAGCGATCGCGCTTGAGCCAGTCGTCGAGTACATCAAAGATGCCTCTTTCGGTCTGGGCGCGTCCGACTGCGATTGTCATAGTTATAAAATCCTC
Organism: Tychonema sp. LEGE 07196; assembly: GCF_963890365.1. Classification (NCBI taxonomy): domain Bacteria; kingdom Bacillati; phylum Cyanobacteriota; class Cyanophyceae; order Oscillatoriales; family Microcoleaceae; genus Tychonema; species Tychonema sp. LEGE 07196. The sequence goes on from NZ_CAWPRX010000166.1 coordinate 143, forward strand.
TTGCTTGTTAAAAGACCAAGGTTTCTAATTAAAGTTAACATAACTATATATTATAAGTTGATAAAATTTCAACTAAAACACCAGAATTCCCCCACTAGATGCGTACTCCCCCAGTCGCGATCGGTTCCACAAGCGAGAAATTTGAGGTACTTCCAAGCCAACTGACTCGCTTTTCGCCGCCGCAGTTAAGGGTGGTTGAGGAGCCAGTCGCGCCAAGGAAGTGCGAGTGAGGTAGGCTAGTTGAATTAAAATTTGGCTTTAAGGCTGTTTAATCTTATGACTGCAAAAGCAACGACCTCGATCGATTCTATCCTCCGCTACGAGGTTTTGGGTTCCCGCCGCTTCAGCAATTACTGGTGGGCGACGATTGTCACCATTGGAGGGACTGGTTTCCTGCTTTCGGGCCTTTCGAGCTACTTGCACGTCAACCTGCTGCCTTTTGCTGACCCGACTGAGCTCATTTTTATCCCCCAAGGCATTGCGATGGGTTTCTACGGTGTCTGCGGCGTGCTGTTGGCACTTTACCTGTGGCTGACTGTTCTGTGGGATGTCGGCGGCGGATACAATGAGTTCGATCGCAAAACTGGTAACATTCGGATCTTTCGCTGGGGATTTCCCGGCAAAAACCGCAAACTTGATTTTACTTGCAAAACATCCGACGTGCAATCTGTGCGGGTGGACATTAAAGAAGGTCTCAGTCCCCGCCGCAGCATTTATCTCAAGCTGAAAGACCGCCGTCAGTTTCCCCTGACTAGAGTCGGACAGCCGATTGCTTTGTCTGATGTGGAAAATCAAGCTGCAGAATTAGCTCGATTTTTGCAAGTTCCCCTAGAAGGACTGTAGATATTTTCGATTTTTGATTGTTAATGTATTGTCATCTTGTAGGGTGCGCTTCGGCGCACCAAATCGAGAAATCTCGGAATTTAGAGATTGGGAATTGGGGATTTTCGATGGCAGAATTCGTAATGTCTTGTAGGGTGCGCTTCGGCGCACCAAATCGAGAAATCTCGGAATTTAGAGATTGGGAATTGGGGATTTTCGATGGCAGAATTGGTAATGTTTAGTAAGTTGGACGGCGACGCACCAAATCGATAAATCTAGAGTGCACCTCGCCGTACACCTTACCCGGTTGAATGAAAATGAAAGTGAAAATACAAATGCAAATGCAAATCAAAATTCAGCGGTGGTTGTTCTCACTTTTAATAATTGGTGCGCTGTTTGTCGGGGGATGCGGTAGTTCCCCGCAGGCTAACTCAACTCCGACACCGAATCCGGTGTCTGGTGAAAGCATTTCTTTGACTCCACCTCCGTCTCCTTCTAATGCTGTGGCGGTGAGTTCGCAATTTAGCAATTTGCCGCGTTTGGAAGGAAAAGCAACGGTAGTGATGATGGTCAAAGGTGCTCCAATTACGATCGAAGTTGACGGCACAAATGCGCCAATTACTGCGGGCAATTTTGTCGATTTGGTTCAGAAAGGTGTCTACGACGGGCTGGTATTTCACCGAGTCGTGCGGGAACCTCAGCCTTTTGTAGTTCAGGGTGGCGACCCGCAGGGTAAAGACCCTAAATTCCCTACGGCGCGGCTGGGAACTGGGGGTTTTATTGACCCAAAAACATCTAGCGAACGCAGGATTCCTCTGGAAATTAAAGCTAAAGGTGCTCCGAGTCCGACTTACAGCAAAACGCTAGAACAAGCTGGGATCGATCAAAAACCTGTGTTGATGCACACTCGCGGGGCTGTGGCGATGGCTCGATCGCAGAGTCCTGATTCGGCTTCTTCTCAGTTTTACTTTACTTTGACCGATGTACCGTTTTTGGACGGTAGCTATGCGGTTTTTGGGTACGTGAAGGAAGGGATGGATGTGGTTGATAAGATTGAAGCGGGCGATCGGATTGAGAAGGCTACTGTTACTCAGGGTTTGGAAAATTTTAAACCTGGTAGCTGAAGGTAGTCATTAGTCATTGGTCATTGGTCATTGGTCATTGGTCATATCAATTCCGGTTGCACTCATACATGACTGTTGACTGTTGACTGTTGACTGTATTTTATTCCGATGCAACCGGAAACGATATCATTAGTCATTAGTCATTAGTCATCGGTCATTGGTCATAAGTCATTAAAGATGAAGGATTGACTGACAAACTGGTGACTGATGATTTAAGGTGGGAGCATTTCATTTTTACATAAAGCATTTTTTGTTGTATTGCTGTCCTGGAAAAGCGAGCTATAGAAGGAAGCGAACTTCGGAGGAAACTACATAAACAAAACTGAGATGCTCCATTACGGCTAAGTACAAAAATGGATGTTGTTGTTACTGGAATTGGTCTTGTTTCAGCTTTGGGTAATCTGCAAAATAGCTGGAAAAGACTGTTGGCTGGTGAGTCTGGCATTGAGATACATCAACCTTTTTTAGAACTTGAACCGCGAGTTTTGGCTTTGGTTGGTACAAAACCTGCTGATTTAATAAGTTTAATTCTGCCTGTTTTAGCAGAGGCTTTGCAAGATGCTAATTTGACTTTGCCTTTGCGCGATTGCGGAATTGCGATCGGTTCTAGTCGCGGGTTTCAGGGAAATTTGGAACAGTTGGGAAGTGAAGGAAGAGGGAAGAGGGAAGAAGGAAGAAGGAAGAGGGAAGAAGGAAGGGGGAAGAGGGAAGAGGGAAGGGAATGCTCAATTCTCGATCGCCCATTCCCGATTACCGATTATCGATTCGTGGATTTTTTGCCTCACATGGGGGCGATCGCGGCGGCGAGAGCAATTGGCTCGACGGGGCCCGTGCTCGCGCCGATGGCTGCTTGTGCGACGGGCCTGCAGTCGATCGCCCGCGCTGTTGATTTGATCCGCACTGGTGAGTGTCAGCGGGCGATCGCAGGTGCTGTGGAAGCGCCGATTACACCGCTGACTGTGGCTGGATTTAACCGGATGGGTGCTTTGGCCGACACTGGCTGCTATCCGTTTGACCAACATCGGGAAGGCTTGGTGCTCGGTGAAGGCGGGGCTTTATTTGTATTAGAATCCGCCGAGTTGGCAAGCCGTCGCGGTGCTAAAATTTACGGGCGAGTTTCGGGTTTTGGCTTGACAAATGATGCTTGTTATGCTACCGCCCCGGATATCGGGGGGGAAAGTGCGATCGCGGCGGTAAATCAATGTTTGAAACGTAGCAATTTAGCAGCCGTTGATATCGATTTTGTTCACGCTCACGGTACTGCAACTGATTTAAATGACCGACAGGAAGCGCTGTTAATTCAAAAATTGTTTCGCCCTGGAGTTGCTGTTAGTTCGACTAAGGGGGCTACTGCTCATACTTTGGGAGCTTCGGGAGCCTTGGGCGCGGCTTTTTGTTTGATGAGTATTCGAGATGGGATTTTGCCGCCTTGCACCGGCCTGAAAAAACCGGGGTTTGAATTAGATTTTGTTCGCTGCGGGCGATCGACTCTGGTGAGAAATGCGATTTGTTTGAGTTTTGGCTTTGGCGGGCAGAATGCTGCGATCGTCTTATCTGGCGATCGTTAATTTTTGGCAATGCCAGTCGATCGACATTTAAATTGTGCGCTCTCTCTAAAGTTAAAATCTTGTAATGGCTGCTGCAGAACTCGATCGCACATCTAATAAAAATCTCAAAAATATTACCATATTTATGGATTTTAGTCAATTAGCTAAGAATTTGCGCGAGATTGCTGCTGCTGTCTGAGTCTGGCTCTGCATTCCGGCGCTCGCCCTTTCCCGGCCAGAGACGCCAGAATATAGAGCCAGATTCAAGCAGTATTGTCTTTTATCAACGCATCGATGCCGATCGGCGAAAATAGAAAAAATAAACTGTTTAAATTAAGCATTAGGTACTATCTCATGGATCTGGCATCTCATCGATTTATCTCTTATTTTGAACCTCTGCAAGCTGCTCACCTGTGTCAAATAGCTGTATTGGAGAGTTTTGCTGAGGAAACGCTAGTTTTTGACGAAGGAGAAGCCGCCGATTTTTTTTATCTAGTTTTAGCAGGTGCTGTCGAGTTTAGCAAGCGGATTGAAAATAATAAATATCAAGCTATTGCTATCGCTAAGCCAGACGATTTTTTTGGCGAACTCGGAGTTTTAGACGGAGAGCCTCGCAGTGCTAGAGCTGTGGCATTTGGCGGCTCGACTTTGGCAAAAATAGGTCGCCAAGAACTAATAACAACTCTAGAGTTGGCTCAAGGCAGTTCCGTACTGCAAATGTTTAATTTCATTATCAAAAACTTGCGCGATACTACAGATCAATATGTTAGCCAGTTCGTACACAAACAAAAAATGGTATTAGTCGGAGAAATGGTGAGTACAATTATTCACGATTTTAAAAGTCCTTTTACGGGAATTAAACTCTCCAGCGAAATGCTCAAAGAAATGCACCCCGATGAGGAAACTCAGGAGTGGTGCGAACTTATTCAATTACAAGTTCAGCGAATGTTGGGGATGGCTGAAGAAGTATTAGAATTTTCGCGCGGTAACTCTACATTAAGTAAAAAACCAATCAATTTAATCCAGACGTTGCAGCAGTTTGAAAAATTGAACAGAGTTTATTTTGATGCGGCAAAAGTAGATTTAGTGCTGCGGGTAACAGAAGTAATAGTGGAAGCGGACGATAATAAGATTTTGCGCGTTTTGCAAAATTTAGTTGGGAATGCTGTTGAAGCTTTTGGCGGGCGCGGTGGGCGAGTTGAGATTATTGTGACACAAACCGAGGAGTGGGCAGAAATCAGCATTTACGATAACGGCCCCGGCATTCCCTCATCAATTAAAGACAAGTTATTTGAACCGTTTGTGACCTATGGAAAGCGGACTGGTACTGGTTTGGGAACGGCGATTGCTAAGTCGATTGTTGATGCTCACAAAGGAAAAATAACCTATGAATCGGACAATGAAAGAGGGACAACTTTTTACATCCGATTGCCAATCAATATTGTAGAATTGGAGCAAGTTTAAGTAGCATACAGATCTCTATATTTTCTCGATTTCGTGAAATATAATGTGTAGCGAGTGGCAAAATAAAGTAGAATTTAATTAACGAAATGCTAAAAATCTGATGCCAGTTACTATTCAAACCTTACCTGCAGAAGTTATCAATTTAATTGCAGCCGGCGAAGTGATTGACTCGATCGCCGCTGCGGTACGGGAATTAGTTGAAAATTCTCTGGATGCTGGTGCAACTCGCATTGTTGTGTCTGTCTGGCCCGAACAGTGGCGGGTGCAAGTTGCAGATAACGGTACGGGGATGGATCTGGAAAATTTGCAGCAGGCGGCTTCGCCTCACAGTACGAGCAAAATTACCACGGAAGCAGACCTTTACAAAATTACTACTTTGGGATTTCGCGGGGAAGCTTTGCACAGTTTGGCTCAGTTGGGCTGTTTGGAGGTTTTGAGCCGATCGAACGATTTGGGATTGGGCGATTTTTGGAAAAATCGAGAG
>NZ_CAWPRX010000167.1:0-58883 GCF_963890365.1 Tychonema sp. LEGE 07196
TTCCTTTTTCCCTCTTCCCTCTTCCCTCTCCCGTCTTCCTTCTTCCCTCTCCCTCTCCCCTCTTCCATCTTCCTTTTCCCTCTTCCCTCTCCCTCTCCCGTCTTCCTTCTTCCCTCTTCCCTCTTCCATCTTCCATCTTCCTTTTTCCCTCTTCCCTCTTCCCTCTCCCGTCTTCCTTCTTCCCTCTCCCTCTCCCCTCTTCCATCTTCCTTTTCCCTCTTCCCTCTCCCTCTCCCGTCTTCCTTCTTCCCTCTTCCCTCTTCCTTCTTCCCTCTTCCCTCTTCCTTCTTCCCTCTTCCTTCTTCCCTCTTCCCTCTTCCCTCTTCCCTCTTCCTTCTTCCCTCTTCCCTCTTCCCTCTTCCTTCTTCCTTCTTCCTTCTTCCTTCGTCAAAGATTAAAGATATCGATCGAGAATAGCAGCAGTTTCCCGGCCTGTCTTTTCCCAGCTAAATTGTTTTGCTCTGGCCAAACCGAGTTGCCGCAAGTGCGATCGAGCTTTGGCATCCGTTACAAGCTCTTGCATAGCAGAGGCTATTTCCTGGACGCTGTAGGGATTGACTAACAGTGCGCCGTCCCCCGCGACTTCTGGCATCGAAGACAGGTTAGAGGTGATAACAGGAGTGCCACAGGCCATTGCTTCGAGTACGGGGAGGCCGAATCCTTCCCAAAGACTGGGGAATAGCAGGGCGATCGCCCGGTTGATGACTTTGGGCAAGTCAGCAGCCGGGAGATAATCTAGAAATTTTACTCGATCGAACAATCCCAATTCTTGAACCTGCGCCTTCAGCAGCGGCGTATAGCGCCGATCTTCGGAACCTGTTATCCACAATTCGTACTCGGAATTCTTGGGTAAAGCTGCAAACGCTGATACAACTCGCTGCACGTTTTTATGGGGATTGTGGCGGCCCATATAAAGAAAATAATTGCTTGTTGGTAAGTCTAGAAACTTAAAAAAACTCGCATCATAGCCGGGAAAAATTCGCGAAATCAAAGAACTGGGAATCTTGCAAAAATTCATGAGATCGTTGGCCGTCGATTCGGAATCGCAGATGATATGTTCAGCCTGTCGCAACACTTGCGGAATGTAGTAGCGGTGATAAGGTGTCAGCGGATCGAAGCGGCGGGGAAATCGCAGCGCTATTAGGTCGTGTACTGTAATTATATAGCGACAACCTGCAAATAAAGGAGCTTCGGGAATTGGAGAAAATAATAAGTTAGATTTTAGCTGTTTGTAAATTTTTGGTAGTTGGGTTTGTGTCCACAGCAATCGATTGATGTGTCCTCTGCTTCCTTGTTCTGGTGTGAGGTTGGCGGGAATTTCGTAGCAGTTATTGTTGGAAAAATTCTGGGCTGTAAGTAAGGTGGGATTGAGAGAATTTAGGTGGGGAAATAGATTTTTGGCATAGATGGCTAAGCCTGTTGGTTGAGAAATTAGAAAGGAAAGGTTAATTAGCAGGTTGGATTGGGGATTGGACATGGGATAATTTGTAGATTGCGGTTTTTTGGTGGGATTTTTTTTTATTTAACCGCAGAGGGCGCAGAGGCGCAGAGAGGGAGGTTTTAAAGGTGTTGTTGTAAGATTTTGGCGGTTGCTTCTCCGGTTTTTTTCCAGCTAAATTGAGCCGATCGCGCTAAACTGGCTTTTTTTAAGTTCGATCGCACTTTGGAATCTCTGGCTATTGTTTGCATGGCGTCGGCAATTTCTCCAACGCTGTAAGGATTGACTAATAATGCTGCATCTCCGGCGACTTCTGGCATTGATGACAGGTTGGAAGTGATGACTGGTGTACCGCAGGCCATTGCTTCCAAAATTGGCAAGCCGAATCCTTCCCAAAGTGTGGGAAATACGAGGGCGATCGCCTGATTCATTAGTACGGGCAATTGAGAATAGGCAACGTAACCGAGAAACTTTACTGAAGATTGTAAACCCAATTCTTCAACTTGGGCGATCGACTGCGCTGTGTAGGCGTTGGGAGGCCCCGCCAGCCACAATTCGTAGTTTGTGCGATCGGGCAAACTCGCAAATGCAGCAATTAATCTTTCTAAGTTTTTGTAAGGATCGTGTCTCCCTGTATAAAGAAAATAATTTTTAGCTGGCAAGTCGAGATATCTAAAATTAATATTATCGCAAGCTAGGGGAATTGCCGTCATTTTCTGACGCGGGATTTGGTAAAAGTTAGCAACATCCGCCGCCGTTGCTTCAGAATCGCAAATAATGTGTTCCGCTTGCTGCAAAACCTGCGGTATGTAGTAGCGAAAATAAGCCGTCAAGCGGGAAAATTTTTGGGGAAACCGCAAAGGAATTAAATCATGTACCGTAACAATGTAGCGGCATTTTGAATACAAAGGTGCTTCGGGAATTGGCGAAAAAATTAGGCTTGACTGTAATTTATTGTAAATTTTTGGCAATTTAAATTGAGTCCACAGCAGCCTGTTAATTTGTCCCTTCGGCCCTCGATTCGGACTCAAAGTTTCGGGTATTTGATAGCAACTATAATTATCAATTTGCTGGGAAGCGAGTAATGTTGGTTCTAGCTGTTGCAGTTGCGGGAAAAGATTGGCGGCATAGGTTCCGATTCCCGTAGGTTCGGGAGTTAAGAAGGATAAATTGATTAACAGTGAATTAGACATGATTTTAGATATCCGGCGACTGGAAGTCGCGACTACACATACAAAGTCCGCAGCAGAGGGGGATTGAATGAAATGCTAATAAAATCGACTTTGATATTAGTTTTATTCAAGAGGAGTTGAGCTTTGAGTCAGGAATTAAAAACCCCTGGCGGATTTTTTAATTAGCCTTTAAGGTCGATCGAGCATTTGAGCAATATCAGCAGGATTTGGCAGCCGAATTGTAGCATATTCTTGGTGAATAATCTCAAAAAAACTATTGACTTTTTTCTCAAAACCTGCAAGTCTAAACTTCTGACTGCGCTGCTGTGCACCAGCTTGAAGTTCAGCTAACAAATCGGGATTAACAATTAGTTGATGCGAATGCTGGCAAAGTTCCTCAACGGTATTGAACAAAAAACCCGATCGCCCGTGTTCGACAATTTCCACTTGGCCACCACCAGCAAAGACGATCGGAGCACAACAGTTTTGCATTGCTTCCACAGTCGCCATCCCGAAATGTTCAAATCTTTGAGGATTCACTTCACCCAAACCGCAGCCGTGCCAAAAAATGCTCGCTTTAGCATAAAGCAATTTTACTTCTTCAAAAGAAGCATTAACTTTGAGTTCGATCGCCCTTGAATCTTGCCTCAATAAATTTTGAACCGTCTTTAAATAAGGATTTTTGGGAATGCTGCTACCAGCTAAAATCAGCCGCCATCCTTGAAGTCGATCGGGATAGTCTGCTAGCAAACTGCGGAAAGCTTTAATTAGTTCAATTTGCTTTTTTGTTCCCCCAGCTTCAAACTGTCCCACAGCTAAAATGACCTTTTCTTTCGCCACTTTCACCGTTGCCATTTCCACGGGCGGATAAAGTAAAAAAGTTGGCTGCAAGTTCCAGCGTTTTTCCAGCCACTTGACAGTAAATTGACTGTTGGCAATAATAAAAGTGTAGTCATCCACAGCAAAGTGACGGTTGTGAAAAACATTGGGAAAGTGGCAAAAAAATATTGATATCGGCGATAGCGGTTTCACTTTTTCTAGTTGGTTAGCATTGATGAAAATATCGTAATTTTTGCTTTCTCTGGAAATTTCATCAAAGGGATTTTCCATGTCCTCCACGATGATGCTGGAATCGATACACTGCATTCCGCGTTTGTCGTAAAACTGCAACGGAATAATTTTAATTTTGCATCGAGAAAGATTCAGCCCGTACCACGATTCTAAGTCGGAAACAGCAACGGGTTTGTTGGCGATGAAGGTAATATCAAATTCATTTTGCAGCAGCGAGGCGATGGTAGCGACGTATTTTTGGCCGCCGCCGATAAAATGGAGTCCGTGATCGTAAATGGCGATCGACATTTTGCGATCGCCCCGAACCACCTGCAATCGAGGTAAAATGCGATCGACCTTGCTGCGGCTGTAAATCACCGCCAACTTTTCCAACAACTGCGGGAGTACATTTGCGATGATTTCCGGTTTCTGATAATCTAGCAATTTTTTAATCGCCACAAACAAACTCTCGAACAGCAAATTGTACTGTTTGTTAGAAAAAAAATCTGAAGTATGAATCGCCTTAACTAATTGTAAAGGTTCGTGTTTCGCCAAATACAAAAACCGATTGCGGTTGCAGAAATACTCAGTCAGCTTGCTACCTTTACTAGAACCCCGATACTCGTGATGGGCGATAGCTGCGGGAACATAAAGCATTTTCCAACCCCGTTTAGAGCAGCGTTTCGCAAACTCTACATCCTCAAAATACATCACAAAATCTTCATCAATCGACCCCACATCTTCCAGACATTCCCTGCGAAAAAGCACCGCCGCCCAACAAAGCCCCTCGACTTCCCCTTCTGTATCGTACTGTCCCGAATCTTTCTCGCCAAAACCAATATCTTGCCAATAAAACTCAGGTAATTGCTGAATTCCCGCGCTGTTAATTCGCCCGTCTTTAAACAACAATTTACCGCTAGCAGCGCCGACTTTATTGTCAGTTTCTAGCCGTTTTACTAATATTTCCAACCAGCGACTGTCAAGGGTTGCATCATTATTTAAAAAAGCGATATATTCCCCTTTTGCTTCGCCGATTCCGAGGTTGAGAGCTTTGGCGAAGTTGTTCGCGGAATTAACAAATATCCGAACTTTAGGAAACAGTTCGCGCAAAGCATTAACCGAATCGTCTTGAGAACAATTATCAATTACAATTAAATCAAGTTGTTCTTCTGGATAGGTAAGTTTTTGTAGAGATTTCAAGCAATCTTTAGTGTGGCGCAGATTGTTATAATTGACTATAATCAACGAGCATATGGGCAGTACAGTCATTCGATTTTAGATTCTTAGATTTTAGATTTTAGATTTTAGATTGAAGAATTGCTGGCGCGAATAACCCTGAGCCTTGTTAGCAAATTATTTGGGGTCATTTTTGATATTTGATGGCGATCGATCGCCCAATTGAGCGGCAATCATCTCTAAAATAGCAGTCTGTTGCTGCTGCACTGCTTTAATTTCCTCTATTTCTGACTGAAAATTGGCGATCGCCTGTTGTTGAGTCTCAAGCTGTGCTTTAACTTCGGGAAGACAGCCACTGAACTCTGATACAATTTTTATCTCTAGATTTTGTTGATTTTCTTGCAATTTTTGCAACTGTCTGCTCAACGTTTGCACCACGCGGGTATTAGCAAAGTTGTAAATTACTTGTCGTTCCAGTACCGGTCTGAGCAATTTTCGGACGATTTTCCTAACGGCTATGACTGCGGAACCCAGTTGTCTCTGGTAAGAAGTAATGGGGACGTTGTAAATGTCGAAACCAGTCTTCAAAAGCGCGATATCTTCGTCATCTTCATCTCTGGCGATCGCACTATTTTCTCTTGCAAACATCACCGAATCAGCAATACCAATTCGCGGCTCCAAAGTTTGTCGCAATTTATCTATAATTTGTTGAGTTGGTATTTCTTCGGACTCCAATCTTTCACCTCCTTAAAACCTAGGGTTCCCACTGCGAACCATCCCGCCAATGTAACACCATCCCGTGAATTTAGGCGTGCGCCGCACAGTATCCCGTGAATTATCGGTCAACCCGCGCGCAGCGCGCACCCTACAAACCGCCCGCCATTCCCTAGATTTTGCCTAGGAAAATGGTGCGCGTCTCAACTTAAGTTAACTCAATTTGACTGTCATCACCGATCATAAACCGCAAAGCCTTTGGACGCGCCGGCGCATTAATAAGTTGAGCTCGCTGCCCGATCACGCTATCAACAATTCGCTGATGAATGCCAATTATTTTCGCCCCTTGCAATATTACACTGTGTTCGATATCAGCATCAATCATCGTCACGCGATCGCCAATACTGCTGTAAGGCCCGACAAAGCAATTTTCAATGCGGCTATTTTCTCCAATTACCACAGGCCCGCGAACTGTAGAATTAATAATTTCCGTTCCTTCGCCTATTTGTACGCGCCCGATAATTTGACTTGTGCTGTCTACTTTCAATTCAGATGAAGCTACGATACGGCTATCTAAAATGATTTGATTTGCACTCAGCAAATCATCTTTTTTCCCCGTGTCCAGCCACCAACCCTCTAAATTACAGGCTTCTACCTGTTTTTTCTGATTGATGAGCTGTTGGATAGCATCAGTAATCTCCAGTTCGCCGCGGGGCGAAGGTTGAATTTGATCGATCGCCTCATGAATAGTAGGAGCAAAAAAGTAAATTCCTACCAGTGCTAAATTCGACGGTGGAACTTTTGGTTTTTCTACCAACTGCAAAACTCGCCCGTTTTCATCAACTTTTGCCACACCGAAAGCCGAGGGATTGACAACAGGACGCAACAAAATTAGACCGTCTAGTTTTTGCTTTTGAAAAATCTCTAAAAACGGATCTAGCGAATTTTCAATTAAGTTATCTCCCAAATACATAATAAACGGAGAATCGCCTAAAAACGGTCGGGCAACTTTCACCGCGTGAGCGAGTCCCGCCGGTTCTGATTGCAAGATATAAGTAATTTTTGCACCGAAGCGAGATCCATCTCCAGTTTTCGCCTTCACCTCTTCCCCAGTTTCGGGACTAATAACAATCCCAATATCCGTAATCCCAGCCGCCACAATTCCTTCTATTCCGTACCACAGTATCGGCTTATTTGCCACAGGAACCAACTGCTTAGCACCCGTATAGGTTAGGGGACGCAAGCGTGTTCCTTTGCCGCCAGAGAGGATGAGTGCTTTCATGGGGTGAAATCTAAGTTATCCTTTAGGGTTTGCGGTGCTGGCTCGATTTGCCTGCACTTGTTCGCTCTGGTTAATTTTAAAGCACCGCTACCCCGCTGGCAATAGGCTCGATAGCAGAAAGAAGGCTTCAAAGGCTTCAATCGAGGTAAAAATAAGCACGAAGGAAGAAGGAAGCAGCAATCAAAGCAAGGGTTTGAGCAATGCGAAAACTTTCTCAGTCTCTTGGCGGTTGCTGTCCAATTGATTTATAGTCGATCGAGCATTCAGTCATCTCAAATCGAAAAATGGCAAATCTCAAATAGTTTAATAGCGACCGTATCTAGCGATAACGTTATTACCACTATTATTGTTATTTGTCAACCAAGCCCACATTTGATCGCCCAGACAAAAATGCCACCACTCGTTAGGATGCTGCTGAAAACCAGCAGCTATCATGGCATCTTTTAATATTTGCCTGTGCAGGTGATATTCCTGTTTGTGAGGCTGCTTGCTATTGGCAAAATAATCGGGATAAGAGCGTTCTGATGTTTCATCAATCGGAGAACCCATATCAATTTTTTGATTATTTTCGTCCACTAAAGTTATATCTAAAGCAGCGCCTGTACTGTGAGGCGGAGGCGTAGCTAGATCCATACTCGGTACGGCCCAAAATTGATATACGTGATTGATAATTACTTCGCGTTTGTCTTCGGAAACCGGAAATTCGCAGCCTTGAGCTACAGCAATTTGATTGAAAGTATAATCTACCATAAATTGCTGAACTTCTACCGGCCGATAAGCGTCAAATATTAGAATTTGCCAATGAGGATAATGTTGCTGTAGTTGCGTTTTAGCTTTTGTTAAACTCTTGACAACTCCTTGCCGCAAATAGTAAGGCGAATCTGCTTTGCTGTTGTGATAAGGAGCACCGAGTTTTTGATAGGGGTGCGGCGTTTCTAAGGCAAAATGTTCGGTGGGAATTGGCACTAAGGGTTCGCCGCATTCATCGATCGCTATTTGCTGATATGGTTTCACAGTATAATTGTGATGAATTTGTATTTTTTATTTAAATGCTCAATTTAGATACTAGCACGGGAATTGCATTTATTTCCGAAAATTCGCCAGTCCGCGCTCAGTTGCGACAATACGTGCAAGGACAGCAAATGGTGATGACTCAGACGGCTTTTAATGAGTTGACTAATATTGTTCAAAGCATAGCAGGTTCCTTGGAGCAAGCGCGAGCAAGTCGATTCCTTCAGAGAGTGGATGTCATTCGCGACAATCCTTCTGTTAGATCGTTAAATTTGCAGATAACTAGAAACTTAGGCGCAAATGATATAATAATTTTGGGAACAGGAGACCAGTTGGGCATCACAACCATGACAGCAGATGCTAAAGCTGTTAGGGCAATAAGCGGTCAAGGTGTTGATTTCAGCGTGTACGTCCACCCTCCGTGTCGTTTAACGGGAAACTAACAATGAAAGTTGCTATTGAACATTATTTGTTGAGTACCTATAAGTTGATTCACCGTGCTTTTCCTGACGGAGTTAAACATGAGGATTATTTTCCGCTTTTGGCACTGCTTTACGGTGAAATGTCCGATCGCAATTTAGCAGAAGTCATGGCACACTGTACAGGTAAAGATTATTATCTTGTTCTGAATGATGTATATGGGGTCGGTTCAACCGGTGAACCGGATGCTGAAGCTATTGCTAAGCTGAAGGATCGTTTGCTGGCTTGCGGTTACGCAGAATGGCTAGAAGAGTAACTGTTTTTATAATTACTCAACTCCGGGCAAGTTTGTAGTGAAGAGTAAAGTATTCATAAAAATCCTAGGATTAAAGTCTTCACTACAAACCTCAAAAAAATTCTAACTTTGGCGGTAAGCAACTACCGCATAAAATGGATCGCCGCCTCCCATCCCCAGCATTTGCATAAAACTCGGTAAGTTAGATTGTTTACTAACTACTTCCGGTTTGCTAAATCCGGGTATGTTCGCTCCTTTGACCGAATCAAAGTAACTCTTGACCAATTGTACCCGATCGCCCTCCGCAGCTTCCCGCCAAGCCGCAATTGCCTTTTGATAAAACATCCGGTTAGAAAAGCTGATAATTGCTACGCCTCCGGGCTTCAAAATGCGGCGAATTTCGGCAAAAATCGCATCCGGCTGTTGCAAATACTGCACCGATACACAGTTGACAACTGCGTCAAATTCTGCATCTGCCAGCGGCAATTTGGGATTTGCGTTCAAATTTTGCAAGAAATAATGATTCAGCCTGGGATTTTTTGCTAACTCCTCTTCATTCATGCCGTGGCCTTCGACATGGGCAAATTCCATTTCTTCCGGCAAGTGAGACACCCAACTGCTCATCATATCAAAAATCCGAGTATTGGGTTTGAGCCGTTCCCGATACAAATCGGTTAGTTGCTGAATAAACCCGTCATCTACATGAGTCACAAACCGAGGAGAGGAATAGAACAGTGTATCGTCGGTGTCGTCTAACTTGGTACGCAAAGAGTCTGGAAGCAACATAAAGTCCGATCGCAAATAAGATTTACTCTTTCTAGTTTAAGAACAATTAAGATTTGTAAACACCTTTCCCCAGAAGGAAATCCGGCTTGCATGGTGGTTGAGGGCGCGATGGATAGTTGAAAGTTAGACACCCTCTGCAACGCCACAGTCTGGGCGAGTGGGCGAGTCGGCCAGCGGGCGAGTTCGCCAGTCCGCCACCCAAGGGGTTTCAACCCGGTTGGGTTCGCAGTTTTAGCGCAGCATTTGCCCTAACCAAAAATTCTACTTTCCCCCTTGACAACTTCCCAAATACACTTTACACTGATAGTACGAACGCTAAGTAATAAACCGATGGTTACTACATCCACTGTCGATCGCAAATATCTAGCTCAGTGGCACGACGTTCTTGCTCCCCAAAGCTTGGGCTATCGGCTCAAACTGCTGGGGCAGCTAGGAACTCGCAGGCTGCAAGAAATACTCGAACCCTTCGGGCTGACACCTTTCCACTGGCTGGTACTGTGCTGCTTGTGGCAAGAAGACGGTTTGCCGACTTCCAGCATTGGCGACAAACTGCAACAGGTAGGCGGGACGCTGACGGGCGTGATCGATCGCATGGAAGAAAGAGGCCTAGTCCGCCGGGAGAGAGACACGCGCGATCGGCGTATATGGCGCATTTGGCTGACAGACTCTGGTTCCCAACTGCAAGAGGTATTACCCCCGCTGGTAGCTGAAACCCGCTCGCGAGCTATGGAAGGCATTCCAGAAGCCGAACGACAACTGTTTTCCCAATTGGTCGATCGGGCGATCGTTAATCTTTCCTAAACCGACAAATCGCTCTTTCGAGTGAAGCGCTGCAGCATCTACCTCCACTAAATTACAAATAACTGCAAAATACTACGTATTCTCTTTGATAGCACCAAAAAAAGCCGTCTTAATAAATAAAAACTACGTACCCTAAACAAACGACATCTTATTAAAGAATCAGGAGCCAAATATCATGAAAGACACAAACGAAATCAACCAAGCAGAATTCAACGGCAACGGCAACGGCAACGGCAAAAGCAAAGCAGTAGCTGTATTAGAAAAGCCGATCGATGACACCATAGCCAAAAGCCTACCAGTAATCCCCGCCCCAGAAACAGAAGTCAGCGCCGAGGTCAAAACCGGCCCAGAAACAGAAATCCAACCACCCCTGCCGCCGTCGGAAACACCCAAGAAAAAGTCCAAGAAACCACTAATTTTCGCTGTATTGGGCATCGGGGCGATCGCAGCGGGCAGCTTCGGCTACCACTACTGGCAATACGCCTCCATCCACGAAGAAACCGACAACGCCACAGTTGCCGGACACATCCACCAAGTCAGCAGCCGCATCAACGGTACAGTCAGCGAAGTCTTAGTAAAAGACAACCAACAAGTCAAACGCGGACAACCGCTGATTAAACTCGACCCCCGCGACTACCAAATTAAACTGCAACAATCCCAAGCAGCCTTAGAAAACGCCCGCCGCCAAGCCGAAGCAGCAATCGCCAATATTGCCCTCGCCTCTCAAACCAGCCAAGGCAAAACAGCCCAAGCCCGAGGAGATATCAGCACCGCCAACGCTGGCATTTCCACCGCCCAAGCAGCCATTAAAGAAGCCCAACAAGGGGTACCCGCCGCCGAAGCCGCAGTCGCCCAAGCCGAAGCTGGCGTGCCCGCAGCAATCGCCAAAGTCACCCAAGCCGAAGCTGGAATTCCCCAAGCACAAGCCAAAGTGACGGAAGCCGAAGCCGGTATTGCAGCCGCGCAAGCTCAGCTAGTGCAAGCGCGAGCTCAGCTAGTGAAAGCGCAAGCTGATTACAAACGGTACGAAAGCTTGCAAGAAGAAGGTGCGATCGCCCGCCAGCAACTAGACGCAGCTAGAGCCGCCTATGAAGTAGCCCGAGGCCAAACCACCGCAGCCCAACAAGGAATTGCCCAAGCTAGAGCGCGCTTAGCCCAAGCCAAAGAAGGCGTAGTCGAAGCCCAAGCAGGAGTAGCCCAAGCTAGAGAAGGGGTAAAACAAGCTGAAGCTCAAGTCGCCCAAGCTCAAGTCGGTGTCGCCAGCGCTCGAGCTAAAGTCGCCGTAGCCCAAGAAGGTATCAGTACCGCCGAAGCGAAACTCGCTGCATCCCAGGGCGGGTTGCAACAAGCTCAAGCTACGGGCGAGCAAACTAAAGTCAGCCGATCGCAGTATGATGCTGCTAAGGCTGCGATCGCCCAATCGGAAGCTGCGGTTAAAGACGCTCAACTGCAACTTTCCTACACTAATATCACCGCACCAGCCGCCGGACAAATCGGCCGCAAATCGGTTGAAGTCGGGCAGCGGGTGCAGCCGGGAAGTCCATTAATGGCGATCGTCAGCAACGATTTGTGGATAATTGCTAACTTCAAGGAAACGCAACTGGCAAAGATGAAACCAGGCCAAAAAGTTGAGATTAAATTAGATGCTTTTGGTGGCCGCAAATTTGAAGGTCATCTCGATAGTTTCTCCCCAGCTTCTGGCGCTCAATTCTCCCTATTGCCTCCCGACAATGCGACGGGAAACTTCACCAAAGTAGTGCAGCGGATTCCGGTAAAAGTTGTGTTTGATGCCGAAAGCATTAAAGGCTACGAATCTCGGATCGCACCGGGGATGTCTGCTACGGTAAATGTTGAACTGAAATAAATTAAGCAGTCATTACACAGGCTAATAAGACTGGTTTGGTCGCAGAATCCCGGTTTCTGGCAATTATGCACAGGCTAAGAAACCGGGTTTCTGCGATTATCTTTGTAGCGCAGCGAAAGATATCGGAATCAACCCGGTTTCTGGAGATTTACGCACAGGCTAAGAAACCGGGTTTTTGCGATTATCTTTGTAGCGCAGCGAAAGATATCGGAATCAACCCGGTTTCTGGAGATTTACGCACAGGCTAAGAAACCGGGTTTTTGCGATTATCTTTGTAACGCAGCTAAAGAGATCGGAATCAACCCGGTTTCTGGAGATTTACGCACAGGCTAAGAAACCGGGTTTCTGCGATTATCTTTGTAACGCAGCTAAAGAGATCGGAATCAACCCGGTTTCTGGAAATTTATGCACGGGCTAAGTTTCTGGAAGATTATTTTTATTGCCTTAAAAACAATATTAAAACCTCATTATATCGCGAATCTAAGTTTTTTTTGCGAATAAAACAACTTTATGGTACACTACCAGATTGTGAATATTAATCAAAAGTAAAGTAACAAGCCGGGAGAAATCTAAATGACACAGCAAACCCTGCACGGAACCAGCCGCAAAAGAAAAAGAACATCCGGTTTTCGCGCCAGAATGCGTACCGCCACCGGTCGATTGGTAATCAAAGCCCGCCGCAGCAAAGGTCGCCACCGCCTCGCAGTCTAGCACTGCAGCCTTGGTGGAGAAGCCTCAACGATCGCAGCTACCATGTTGCCTCCTACAAACCGACTCAAGCACCGAAAAGACTTCAGCGCCGTTTACCGCAAGGGAATGCGCCGCAACTCGGCTCATTTCAGCTTAAGAGCTCTTCGCAAACCCAAAAGTGTCGAATTAAACAAACCGACGACAGCCGAGAAATCGGTGCCACCAACTCGCACGGGCATTTCTATCAGTCTCAAGGTGAGCAAGCGCGCTGTAGTCCGCAACCGGATTAAGCGCCAGATTCGGGCAGCTTTGCGAGAGCTATTGCCCAGATTAAAA
Source organism: Tychonema sp. LEGE 07196 (assembly GCF_963890365.1). Taxonomy (NCBI): domain Bacteria; kingdom Bacillati; phylum Cyanobacteriota; class Cyanophyceae; order Oscillatoriales; family Microcoleaceae; genus Tychonema; species Tychonema sp. LEGE 07196. The sequence continues at coordinate 13,036 of NZ_CAWPRX010000167.1, forward strand.
TTTGGGTGGGATTTAGTAATTGTCGTGCGTCCGATCGCACAAGAGTGCAATTATGCAGAAATTCTGCAAGAATTAGAGCAGTTGTTGGTAGAAGCCGAGGTACTAGATGGGAATTCGAGAGGAAGTATATTATGAAGGCGGCCCCGCGCTTGGAGACTTGATCGTGAACTTGCTCCTGGGGCTTACTGTCGTGGGAATCCCCCTCGCAGTAGGAGCAATTGTACGGGCTCTGTGGCTGCGCTACCGGATCACCAGCCGCCGTGTCTCCATAACTAGCGGTTGGATGGGGCGCGATCGCACAGATGTTATCTACTCCGATATAGTCAAAATGGTCACAGTACCTCGCGGTTTCGGGAGTTACGGAGACATGGTGCTGACAATGAAAAATGGCGGCCGCTTAGAATTGCGATCGATTCCGAAATTCCGAGCCATGTATGATTACATTAACGAAAAACTGCCCGCAGCCGCTCAAAAAGCCAACGCGGCTAAAACTAAATAACCGCAGCGTTTTCACCCTAGTTTGAAGCCCAAATTAGTCTATTTTTGCATTTGCAGATTCTTCGACAACGCAAGTGAACAAGTTTGAAATTTGAGATTTATTTGCTGCCGATGAATCTGGAATGTTGAACAAAGGTCTAAAATTAGAGGCTGCTAACGACAGAATTCGGGCGCTTGTGTCCGTTTGTTGGGTGATAGTAAGGGCGAGTATTAGCCAATTGATTACAAAAACCTGCCGGCCGGGCGGTCGATCGACAGGCAATGTCCTAAGATATAGACAAAAGCCTAAAAAGTGAGACGGCCCGCCTTCAGCGGGTAAAAATAGTTCTCAACAGCAAACAAAGAGCAGCTAAATTAACGAACAAGCGAATGGATTTTGGTATCTCGTTTCTCTCCAACAACCTAATGCTGCCGATCCTAGATTTTTTCTACGGGATCGTGCCAAGCTACGGTTTAGCTATCGTAGCTCTGACGCTCGTGATTCGCTTTGCTCTTTATCCTCTCAACGCAGGCTCTCTTCGCAATATGCGACGTATGAAAGTAGCCCAGCCGTTGATGAAAGAGCGAGTAGATCAAATTCAAAAACTCTATAAAGACAATCCTACTAAACAGCAGGAGGAAATGAGCCAAGTCTACAAAGAATTTGGCAACCCTCTAGCAGGATGTTTCCCGTTGGTGCTGCAAATGCCAGTGCTGTTTGCACTTTTCGCAACGCTCAGGGGTTCGCCATTTTCTGACATAAATTACAACGTCAACCTTGAAATTGTCCCGAAAGAACAAATCGAAACTGTTCAACCGCAAGCTTTTGCTACACCGCCCCAAAATATTTACTTCACAGGTACTTTTCACGCTCCAATTGTGGGCGTGATTCCAGGCGGCAACAAACTCGCAGTCGGCGACACAACCAAAATAAATTTTCAAACCTCTGAGGGCAAAGCTCTTCAAAGCATAGCGACAGAAAATAACACCGAAATAGACCTTGAACCCCGCTGGAAAATTATCAAAGGCGAAGAACTCGTCAACGTAGACGAACAGGGCAACATCACAGCCTTAGCGCCCGGTGAAATCACTGTTGAAGGCATAATCCCCGGATTGGCCGCCAACAAAGGATTCCTGTTTATTGAAGCTCTAGGCCGCGTTGGCGCGATCGACCCAGATGGTAAGATCCACTGGGATATTTTGGTGATGATCCTCGGCTTCGGCATTAGTTTGTACATCAACCAAACCCTTTCGGGACAAGCACAAGGGCCAAACGACAACCCCCAACAGGCGACAGTCAACAAACTAACGCCAGTCATATTTTCGGGGATGTTTTTGTTCTTCCCGCTGCCCGCTGGCGTGTTGATGTATATGCTGATTGCTAACATCTTCCAAACAGTTCAAGCGTTTATTTTGTCCAGAGAACCGCTGCCTGAAAATCTCCAAAAAATCGTGGACGAAGCAGAGGCGAAAACTCAAAAAGAACAGGGATTAGATGCACTTCCCTTTGAACCAAAGCGTTCTAAGAAAAAGGCTTGATTTTAACAAAAATGAAAGACTCTCAAATGCAGCGCGGACAGGAATGGTTAGAAGAATTGCTAAAACTGTCCGCAATTCCTTCAACAGTGGTATGCGAACAACAAAAAGATTGCTATTGGATGACCATAGATCACAGCAATCTGACTCCCGAACAAGTTGCAATCTTAGTCGGGCCTGACGGTGATGCACTAGATGCGATTCAGTACCTCTGCAACGCGATTGCGAACATAGGTAACGAATCAGAAGAGTCCATTCCTTATACGGTGGAACTCAATGGCTATCGCATCCGCCGCCAAGAGGAATTGCGCTCGATGGCTGAGTATGCAGCAGATCAAGCGCGATCGACAGGAACTGAAATTGAACTAAAATCGTTGTCTTCAGCAGAACGCCGTCAAGTCCACGGTTTTTTGAGCGAATATGAAGATCTAGAAACTTACAGTCAAGGACATGAACCCGATCGGCGTTTGGTAGTGCGTCGGCGCTGACGGTAAAAAAGGAAAAAAGGAAAAAGGAAAAAGGAAACAGCCCAAAATTAGCTATTCCTTTTGACTTTTGACTTTTGAATCAGCCCAAAAACAGGTACAAGCCCCCGATGTCAGAAGTGGATATTCCAAAATTTTAGACCAAAGTTTCAGATCCCAGATTCATCTGTGAAGTAAATCTAAAATCTAAAATCTAAAATCTAAAATCGACTGACTTGTGCCTTGAGACGAAAAGCATAAAACGGCGAAAGATGATTATGGAGACAATTTATATTCCTCATCTACTCACAAAATTAGAGCGGAAAGAGGTTATTGATTTTGAAGAATTTATTCCCGATTTAGAAACTCTCACTCCGGTGCGGGGACGATTGCAAGTTGCTCACCAAGGTAATTATCTTGAAGTGAAAGCAAAAGCAGAAACAATTGTTACTCTAACTTGCCACAGATGCTTGAAACAATACAATCATCGTTTAAAACTGCGATCTTCTGAAATAATTTGGTTGGAAGAAAAAAACCTTCAGCCCGATGCAAGTTCAGGAGAATATGAAGTTGATTTAGAAGATTTGGTGGAAAATTTGCCACCTACAGGCTCTTTTTCTCCGAGTGATTGGGTGTACCAGCAAATGTGTTTGGAACTACCGCACAAACATCTATGCGATATTGAATGTCCGGGAATAGATATAAATGATGATGATGCTGCTGAGACAGAAAGCTCAGAAACATTATCGGACAGTCGCTGGGCTTCTTTGGCAGCACTTAAACGGAAATTGCCTTAGTCAGTTGGCAGTTGACAGGAAAGCAGTTGACAGGAAAGCAGTTGACAGGAAAGCAGTTGGCAATAGTCAATAGTCAATAATTAATGAAGTATTTGAGTTTGGCTTTTACACGCGAGTGCGATCTTCCTAGATCGCACTCAAACAAAAAATATTTTTACTCTCCGAAACAAATGCTTCCGTAGCTAACCACTAAGAACGGTGGAATAACGAGTTCAAAAAAATAACACCAGCTAGCCACCAATGACTAATGAGCTCGTACCCGGTCGATTACAATAACAAAAACGGTTCGTAGTGTGGACTTTATTCCGCATTGTTTTGTATTCTAAAGTCCACACAAGTCCAATTTTAGCTCTGTCAATCTACCGGACAGGATATGACTAATAACTAATGACTAATAACTAATAACTAATGACTAATAACTAATGACTATTTTTAGCGACGAATTTGAACTGCTGCTACGATCGCGCTACCCCCTAATTTACATTCCCACACGGGAAGAAGAGCGCGTCGAAGCAGCGATCGCCCAATGCGCCAAAAAACAGGGTTCTCGTGCAGTCTACATCTGGGATTTTGTTGACGGCTACCAAGGAAATCCCAACGATGCCGGTTTTGGCAAGCGCAACCCCCTGCAAGCTTTAGAATTTCTCGAAAAATTGCCCGCATCCGCGCCGGCGATCTTTATTTTGCGAGACTTTCAGCGGTTTTTAGAAGATGTTTCAATTTCCCGCAAGCTGCGGAATTTGGCGAGACTCCTCAAATCGATGCCCAAAAATATTGTCATCGTCTCTCCCATAACTTCGATCCCCGAAGACCTCAGCGAAGTAATCACAGTTTTGGAGTTTCCCCTGCCTGCGGCGGCGGAAATAAAAATTGAGGTGGAAAGACTGTTAGGGTCTACCGGACAAGCCATAGAAGGGCGTTTGCTGGACGAAACAGTGCGATCCTGTCAAGGTCTGTCGATCGAACGAATCCGGCGAGTTTTGGCAAAGGCGATCGCCACCAGAGGCGAACTGCACCCAGACGACGCGGAACTGATTTTAGAAGAAAAGCGCCAAACAATCCGCCAAACTCAAATTCTCGATTTTTACCCAGCCCGCGAAAACATCTCCGATATCGGCGGTTTGGACAATCTCAAAGAATGGCTGCTGCGGCGCGGCGGTGCTTTTTCCGAACGAGCCCGTCAATACGGTTTGCCGCATCCGAGAGGCCTGTTGTTAGTCGGAATTCAAGGAACGGGCAAATCCTTAACTGCAAAGGCGATCGCCCACCACTGGCATTTACCCTTGCTGCGATTGGATGTCGGGCGCTTATTTGCCGGATTAGTCGGCGAATCGGAATCGCGCACCAGACAAATGATTCAGCTAGCCGAAGCCTTGGCCCCTTGCGTGCTGTGGATTGACGAGATTGATAAAGCTTTTTCGGGATTGGACGGTAAAGGCGATTCCGGGACAACCAGCCGCGTGTTCGGGACTTTTATTACTTGGCTGGCAGAAAAAACTTCACCGGTTTTTGTAGTCGCTACGGCGAACAACATCCAGTCTTTGCCGCCGGAAATGCTCAGAAAAGGCAGGTTTGACGAAATATTTTTTGTAGGTTTGCCCAGTCAGGAGGAACGGCGGGCAATTTTTGAGGTACATTTATTGCGGTTGCGATCGCACAGTATCAAAAATTACGACTTAGAGCGCTTGGCTTACGAAACTCCCGATTTTTCGGGTGCCGAAATCGAGCAAACTTTGATTGAAGCCATGCACATTGGGTTTAGCCAAAATCGAGACTTTACCACAGATGATATTTTAGAATCAGCCAGTCAGATGGTACCCTTAGCCAGAACGGCGAGCGAGCAAATCCAATTTTTACAAGATTGGGCCGCTGCTGGGAAAGCTCGCCTTGCTTCTAGATACGGCAGTCTGAGCCGCCGGATTCAGGGATAGTCGCTCGAAGACATTGTGCAGATAGTCAGTATTCGGCATTTACCCGCAGCTAAAACTTAGCTCCCAAAGTCTATCCCGCCCATTCCCGATTCCTCCATTCCAGACTCCTCCATTCCCGATTCCCGATTCCCGATTCCCGATTCCGTCTTCCTGATGACTACTGACTACTGACTACTGACTACTGACTACTGACTAATGACTTCTTCCTTCTTCCTTCTTCCTTTTTCATATGAACAGTATATATAGCGTTTTCAAGTTTTTAGTGGGTTTTCTGCTAGCGATCGTCCTCATGGCAGGCGCTAGCGTGGCGGCTGCACTTTACTTTGCCGCTAAGCTAACTACTGTGCCCGAAAAACCGATGTTTTCCAACGATAAAACAGCAGTTCAGGTTGCCGGCGCAAAACCCAAGTCAACAGCGCAAGCTAGCCCTGTTTCTACATCTAGCGATGAGCAGTCTCCGAAACCCTTAGAACCTGGAGCTTACCGAGCTGTAGTGACTCAGCCCATCGGCTTAATTCTCCGAGACAGTGGAAGCAGAGACTCAAACCGGATTGGCGGTGTCGGTTACAACGAAAAAGTCGTAGTTTTAGAAGATTCCCCGGACAAAGAGTGGCAGCGAATTCGGGTTGAGGATGGGAATCGGGAAGGTTGGGTAAAGGGCGGCAATACTGCAAAAGTCGAAGGTGAATAGGACAATAGCCGATCTCAAGTCCTGCACGACAACCCTGATCCGCGATCGGGAAATTACCAGCCTTAAGAAAGCGTCGATCGGCCTGATACCTGGGGTTTCCGAGAGCGAAAATCTACGCAACAAGTCTAATCTTAATCTCCGATTCAAAAACTCAATATCACATTTATTTATAAAAGTAAAGTAAACTTTATTTGCAATATTTGGGATGGCAATCAGAGACTCTGAGACTGTGGGTGCGAGTCCGAGCAAAATCAGCAATTTGACATTAAAGCCAAGCAGCGCAAAGGTTTTTTAACCAAAAATCCCACCCCCAGACCAGGCTTTGTATAAGTAAAAGCTATCTAATTAATGAGAGTATGTTAAGAAACTTAGCAAAATTTTAAGCTTAGTTGCGAAACTGAGGGATTTGTGACCTAGGCAGAAGCAACAGTGATAGCTTTGATCCCAAGAGGTAACTTTTCAGCTTAATAGCTACCAAAAATAAAAGATATGTACGACAAACGTCCCGATCGAGATTTGGCGACTGCTGCTGTAACTGCGGCATTAGGAGCTGGGGTGGTCACTTCTTTTGCAGTCAGCAGAGGCCAAAACCCGCTGGTAGCTTTGGCCATTACTGTTTTTGCGGCGGGAGTAGCTTTGATTTGCGATCGGTTCGGCTTAATTTAAGTTAATGTCCCATTTTTAAGACGAACATTTAACCAATAATATCGTGTCCGTTTGATTTGGTTTTTGTGATTGTAATAGATCAAACTCAATACAAATTCCCACCCCTATTTGCAACCAGCAAGGGTGGGAATTTGGATTGATTATTCAATAAAGAATATTTTTATCAATCAAAAATAAAAATTTAGTCAAAAATACCCATAACATCATCTCCGGTCGATGACCGCAACAAAAACGTTTCGTAGGGCGGACTTTAGTCTGTTGTCATGGAGCGTATGCAAGTCTTCACTAGGAACCTTAACCGCGCCTGTGCGGTCAATCCCATCGGTGATAGAGCCATAAACCGCATTTTGGGCAGTATGTCAGGACTGACTCAAAAATTTATCATTTTTGGCGATCGAGGTTAAGATGTGGCTGCAAACTTTTTGCCTGACACTCGCGTCAGTACAAACTGCGATGCTATCTTGGTTGTTACCTGTAATTATTTTTGAAGGCAATTTTTTTTGAGAAACAGGGTTGCTTCGTGCGAACAGGTAAAACTCAGTCTTGATAGAATCGCAGCAATCCAAAGCTCAGTTTGAGTTTGCTCGTACACCACAGCCACAATTTAACAGTAAAAATTTATGGAATCTCTCGCCTACCTCGAACTTGCTCTTGTTTGCGAAGCACCCGCAGAGTCAAAAATTGTTGATGGACCAAAGTGGCCAAACCGATCGACTCAGACTTATGTCCGTTTGTTGTCTCTGGCCTTGATGCTGTCGGTTTTGAGCGCGGCAGGTTCGGCTTTTGCTCAAATAGATCCTGTTAGTCCAGATGTGCGCTCTGTTCAAGACCGGTTGCGGGAACTCGGCTATTTTCCCCGATCTTCCACCGGTCAGCTAGGCCCGGTAACTAGACAAGCTCTGACTAACTTTCAACGAGACTATCAATTGTCGCTGACTGGCCGGCCCGATCGAGCTACGGCGATCGCTCTCAACAGTTTAGCCCAGGACGATCGACCTTTTAAAACTACTTATACAAACTATAGCTATACCGAACTCAGTTTTGGAGACACGGGTTCAGAGGTTTCGGCCCTCCAGCGCAGGTTGCAGCAGCTAGGCTACTTCAACACTCATCCCACAGGAAATTTTCGCGAAGTTACTGTCCGTGCGGTGAGATATTTCCAGCGAATTAATGGGCTGCGGGTGACTGGAGTTGCTGACCAGCAAACTTTAGCTTTGCTGTTTGGCTCCATCGGGCAGATTCCGCCCGCTACGCCTGGGGGGAATATTTCGGGAAATGGCGGTTGCAAGGGGCTGCGCTTCGGGGACAGAGGGGCGACGGTAGACTTGATCCAGCGGCAGTTAAAAGCTTTGGGTTATTTTGAAGGCGACGTTGACGGCAAGTTTCGCGAGCGCACTCTTTATGCTGTGACTCGTTTTCAGCAAGATTATAATTTAGTTTCTGACGGCTGCGCTGACACTGCCACTTTGACTGCTATCGATGCGGAGATGAGGTCTAATCAAATTACCTTATATCCTGGAGAAAATGACGAGCAGAGTAATGCTGGAGATTTTCTGGAGTTGGGCGACACAGGCCGAGAAGTTGAATTTGTGCAGCGGCGGCTGCAACAATTGGGTTATTACAGGAGCCAGATTCACGGTTGGTTCGATCGACCAACTCAGATAGCTTTGATCCGGTTTCAGAAAGATAGCGGGATGTTCGGGACTGGTCGGGTGGATCGCAGCACTCGATCGGCTTTGCGACTAGGCCACAGGCAGGCAGCAAAGGCGCAGCAGCCAGTCGCAAGGGGTATCCGGCGGGGTGATAAAGGGCCTGCAGTGCTACAGCTTCAATCAGCACTCAGAAGTCTGGGCAAAAATCCCGGCCCGGTGAACGGAGTATTTGGAGCCGAGACTGAATGGGCGGTGCTGTCGTTTCAGCAGGAACGCAATTTGTCTCCGGCGACGGGTATTGCCACTCCGGCAACTTTGGCCGAAATTCAAAACGGATTGGCTCGGAGGTTGCCTGTTCCTGCTGTTCCGATTAGCAGCACTGTCAATTCTCGTCGATCGAGCATTTAATACTGACAAAGGTGGCTGCAAGACCTCGGCTTTTACAGGGGTTCAGTCACCGGAGTTTTGGATGCTCAGACGAGAGATACCCTCGATCGATCTCAGCGCAGTTACGGCGTTAGCAGTGACGATTTGTTGAGTCAAACTTTTTAGGGACTTGCGGACGCTACATCAAACAAATCGGGTTTCTAACTTCCGAGTCATTCGTCAAATGATGTATTTGCCTTAAACAACCGGTTTCGGCGTAACTGCGGTCGCACTTGCGCCGGTTTTTGATTAATTATTGTAACAATCTGTACTTGAAACGCGAAAATAGTGTACCTTCACTCGATTGACTCCAGAACGTTGTGGCCGTTTTCGGCGATCGACTTCGGACAAGACCAATTGCTCGAAACCAAAGACGGCCATCCCATCCGCAAAGCTTCGTGACACACCGTATGAATAGTTAGCTGGCAGTCTAGCAGGTGCAATCCAGACTTTTCAGCTTGCTTCATACCTGTTTTCAAAATCGAATCGTTGTTAAATTCGATCGTTCTGTTGCACTGAACGCAGACTAAGTGGTGGTGGTGGTGCGGATAAGGCTGATTTATTTCATAATGTTTGTGACCTTCTGCTAGTTCGAGTTCCCGGAGTAGGCTCATCCTTGCCATTAACTTTAAAGTTCGGTAAATGGTGGACAAGCTAATGTTTTCTCCGCGATTTTTCAACAAAGTGTACAAATCCTCAGCACTCAGGTGATTGCCTTTGGGGAGGTTTTGAAAAACGTGCAAGATGGTTTCCCGTTGGGGAGTCATCCGCCAGCCTTTGTCATTGAGTTCGGATTTGAATGAAGACGCGGTGTAAAGTGCCATTATGACCCTCTCAAGAAAGTCTGCCTATTGACAATCATACACAACGATCGAGATATTGTGCAAATATCCGAGCTTATTGAAAAAAGGTTGAGGAAAAAATTTATTTTTTGATATTTTTTGATGGCAAATAGGCCCAAAAGCTCCAGACAGAAGACATAGAAATCCTTGAGAAGTAGAAATCAATACTTCTGCTTTCCGTCTTCTATCTAGATTCAGAAACCGACAGTAGATGCACGCCCATTAATTTAATTGAGAGACTCCAAATAGTCGCGGACGCGGTTGCGACGCTTTGGTTGACGGAGTTTTTGCAAAGCTTTAGCTTCTATTTGGCGGACTCGCTCGCGGGACAAGTCGAGAGCACGACCGATTTCTGCCAGAGAGTAGGGGTGTCCGTCGCCCAAACCAAAGCGCATCAGAATTACATCTCGTTCGCGGCTGGTCAAATCTGCCAAAAGTTGCTGCAAGTCGCGGTGCAGAGCTTCTCGCATCAGCATTTCTTCTGGGGAGATGCTGTCGGTTTCGAGCAAGTCGCCCAATTCTGTATCTTTTTCGTTGCCCACTTTAGTTTCCAGAGAAACAGAGCGCGGGACTCGCAACAAAACTTCTCGGACTTGGGATGGTGTCATTTCCAGCTCGATCGCGATATCATCGATGGTAGCTGTCCGACCTTTTTCTTGAGAAATTTTGCGCTGGGCTTTTTTGATTTTGTTAAGTTTTTCGGTGATGTGAACGGGGAGGCGGATGGTGCGGCTTTGAGTAGCTATCGCCCGCGTAATTCCCTGCCGAATCCACCAGTAGGCATAGGTGCTAAACCGATAGCCCCGCGTCGGGTCGAATTTTTCGACGGCTCGCTCCAATCCGAGAGTACCTTCTTGTATTAAATCTAGCAACTCTAAACCGCGATTTTGATATTTTTTCGCTACCGAAACAACCAGGCGCAGGTTGGCCTTAATCATGTGGTCTTTTGCTTCGATGCCTTCAGCTTGAATTCTTTCTATCTCCTCGACAGTCATCTCTGCCAATTCTGCCCAATGGCGCTTGCCTTCGGACATAATTCGTTTTAGTTCTGGCACGTCGCCTACACCTGCTGTTAATGCCCAGCGTTCCAGGGAAGGCTTGTGTCCCAACTGTGCGGACAGACGATCGCGCACTTCTATTACATGAACAAAGCGCCCAATTAGCCCTTCTTCCTGAGAGGCGACGGTACTGCGTAATTCCAGTAGTTTGATATAGCGCTGAACTTTTTGAGCTTCAGAAACTTCTTCGTCTCTACCTAAGAGACGAACGCGACCGATTTCTTGTAAGTAAAGGCGCACTAAATCCGTAGTGCGGCGGCTGGCATTTTTTTGCAATTTGGATGCTGTCTCTGCATCCTCAATCTCTGCTGCGCGTTGGTCGATGAGTTCGTCCCCAGCTTCTTCAGCATCTTCATCCAACACATCTACATCTTGCAATGGATTGACTTGCAGTTGTTCGTCGAATTCAGCTTCAGCGTAAAAAGAGGTGGCTGGCATAGTGATTTTCTCAGTTGCTCCGGGTGAAAAGATGCTACGCTTAGCGGTTATTTATAATTATGATGCCCGCTTTATTAGGACGAACCATCACCGCTGTTTGTTTCTTTACTAACTTTTGTGACTTTTTTTGCTGTTGTTCGATCGAACTTTGGCAGCCCCACTTCTTTTACAAAGATTCAGGAAAACCCTAAGAACTTTCTGATGTAACAGGTTGAAGGCCAGAAAAGTGCGTTGTACTTCTTTGTTTGTATAGCTAGTATAGATAGTGACAGGCTAAAAACAAGTGACGTTCGTCAGAAGTTAAGTTAATCTTCATCACCAATAACCTGGTTCCCGATCACTTCGGAAAATTAAGGATTTTTTTAATAAAACTTTATATAACTCGGCGGGATCCACTAAATACCTGCTGTGGATGGAAGTTTAATCCCTTGCAGAATATGAGGTTCAGAGTTGATCTTATTTTCAATACCGAGTGGCGGCTGACGAAAAAACCGGGTTTCCCGACAAAAATTTAGGATTTATACCAATTTTAAAAAAGAATGCAACAGTGTTCTTGTCCCCCCCCCTTTACAAGGGGGGGCTAGGGGGGGTCGAAGAGTGTTGCACGATTTTAGAAAAATGGTATTAAACTGATAATTTGAGGAAAAAACTCGATCGTTCGAGGTTTTTTGCCGGAGTCGCTTTTTTTGAGGAAACAGCAGCCGATAATTATTTTGCTGTGGGCTGTGGCTTCTGGTTCAACCTCACCCAAGAGAAACGGCATCGGAAACCGAGTTTTTTGCACTCGCCCTTGGACGGGGGCTGGTTGTTCCTGCTGTTACCGGAGGTCGATCGGGTTTGATACGGCGTGCGCTAGATTAACCGCACGCACTCTTGGATCGCGCGTGCGGACTTCAGTTTGTTCTCAGACTGCGGAATGCGAGTCCGCACTACAAACCCTTTTTTGATGGTAATCGATCGCACATGATATGAGCTAGCGCCCGATCGATCGCGAGTGCACCGCGAGTTCAAATTGCTAGCGCGGGTAAAGTTTCATCAAATCCTTCACCTGTTCGGCGTGATACGAACTGCGAGTTAAGGGAGAAGCAACAACTTGCAAGAATCCCAAAGATTCGCCAAACTCTCTCCAAGCATCAAACTGTTCGGGCGGCACAAAACTTTCTACATTCAAGTGCTTTTGAGTCGGTTGCAGATACTGTCCAACTGTCAAAATATCGCAGCCGACAGCCCGCAAGTCCTGCATCGCCTCCCGAATTTCGCTGTCTGTTTCTCCCAGTCCCACCATGATCCCGGATTTGGTGTAAACTCCCGGTGCGATTTGGCGGCTGCGCTGTAAAAGTTCCAGCGTGCGATCGTACTTTCCTTGCGGCCGCACTTTCCGGTAAAGTCGCTTTACGGTTTCGGTATTGTGGTTGAGTACATCGGGGCGGGCTGCGAGAATAATTTCTAAAGCTTGCCAATTGCCGCACAAGTCGGGAATCAAAACTTCTATGGTTGTATCGGGCATTGTCGATCGTACCGCTTGAATGCACTCGACAAACACAGACGCGCCCCCATCCGGCAAATCGTCCCGGTTTACAGAAGTAATCACAACGTGATTCAGTTTTAGCCGCTGCACAGCTTGCGCCAATCTTTCGGGTTCCGTCGGATCTAAAGCTTGGGGCTTTTTCTCAAAATCGATATCGCAGTAAGGACAGGCGCGGGTGCAAGCCGGGCCCATAATCAAAAATGTCGCAGTACCCGCGTTGAAGCATTCCCCAATGTTGGGGCACGACGCCTCTTCGCAAACCGTATTCAGGGATAAATCCCGCAAAATTTCTTTGACGTTGCCGACGCGCTCCCACTGGGGGGCTTTAACTCGCAACCACTGGGGCTTAACTGTCACGCCTGTCTCCGCCTGAGTAGTGTTTTACAAATTATTATATACGAGCTTGGTGAATTTGGAATTGAATGTGATATCGTAAAATGTGATGACTAAATTCGGGATGTAGCGCAGCTTGGTAGCGCACCTCGTTCGGGACGAGGGGGTCGCAGGTTCAAATCCTGTCATCCCGATTTTAAAATTAAATTTGATATTCTGCAGCCAGTAAGTTTGTTTCGGGCGATCGTCCGGCTGTCTATACTTGTAGTGAGCTGAAATTGTAGATCGGGCTGTTCATCCCCCTTGACTCTAAAAATCAACTGTAACGGTTATTTTTGCAAAGCAATGTAGAGAATAATTTGTCAAGAATCAGAGCAGCAGTAGAGAGTAGAGAGCAAGTCTGAATATTCTCTCTTTGTTGAGATTCGAGACTGTGTTTGATTGTATGTACCCGATCGATCCTGAGAAATTTTACCAAGGTTTGAAACCAGAGGCAAGTAAAAACACTGCCATAGTAATTCTTAACGATTTCTTAATCAATATTTACACCTTGAGGTAGATATATTAATAGCTGAATAGGCTTACAATTGTAACCAATATTATATTAATAATTGTAAAATTAATCCAAAAATCGGAGGATATTCTAGTGCAAAGAAGTGGCAAAGCCTTCGGCTCCTGCTCTCGCTGCGAAACAGTACCCCAAAAAATAGAGGGTCGCGGAGGCTTATACCTGTGGTTTCCAGTGTCGCACACGCTGAACAAGGTTATTTCTGCACTGAGGGGGACAAAACTTGAATTCCAGCTTTTAGAGGAGAGCAAGTGTTTGTACATTACCCTGGAGGGAATAGCAAAAGAAAACTTTAGCGCCCTAGCGGCCTCGGTGTTGACAAATCAAGAGTTGAAAGATACAAAAGCTTTGTGGATGCGGGAAGTTGAACAGCCGCAATTTAGCGATTTTTATCGCAGCACTTCCTTAGACTCTTTTATTAACTTCAGCAATTCTGATTGGCTGTTAGATTTATTGTACGAAGAAAGAATTACTACACATTTTCAGCCCATTGTTTATACGTCAGATACTTCTAATATTTTTGCCCATGAAGCGCTACTCCGAGGTATTGACGAGCAAGGAAACTTAATTCCTCCGGGTCGGATTTTTGGTCAAGCTGAATCAGCAGGTATAATTTTTCAACTAGATGCTTTAGCCCGGACTCGCGCTATTCGCGAAGCCAAGGTACACGAAATCGAAGAACTGCTTTTTATTAATTTCTCTCCTACTGCTGTTTACGATCCCGCTACGTGCCTGCGAATGACGGTGCAGGCTATTGATGAATCGGGAATTCCTCACAGCAATATTGTTTTTGAAGTAGCGGAATCTCAGCACCCTCCCGATATGGATCACTTGATTAAGATTCTGAGGTTTTACCGAGAAGCGGGATTTTTAATTGCCTTGGACGATTTTGGCAGCGGTTCTTCTAATTTAAATTTGATGCACCAGTTGCGGCCGGATTTTCTAAAGTTGGATATGCAATTAATTCGCAACGTTCATCAAGATTTTTATAAGGCACTAATTACTGAAAAAATGTTAGAAGTTGCCGCTCAATTACAGATTAAAACTGTTGCTGAAGGTGTGGAAACTGTGGAGGAGTTAGAGTGGGTGCGACAGCGGGGAGCGGATTTTGTTCAAGGTTTTTTGATTGCTAAGCCTTGTTCTCCACCCATCGCAGTTACCAAATCTATTGGCGGTGCTGAACCTGTTTCTCTGTCCGTTTAAAATGGTATTCTATGGCTTATTGGTACCCCGGCAGAGCATCTGGATCGGTCTCCAGCAAAACGATCAAATTTCCAAACAGAGCCTCTAGATATTCATTACCAGGCAGAGCCTGGTAACGAGAAAGCCAGAAAATTAGAAAATATTAAACGCTTAAATTGCGCCGCAAAAAGCTTTCTAGGGATTCCATTCTCATGTTGTAGATAGACTCCAAATTTTGCACTTCTTCGGGAGTGCAGAAAAACTCGTTACCCAACAATACCCGCAAAGTTCCTAAGCTTTTTTGAGCTTGAGGATTCAACAAACCCAAGACATTTCGCAAGCCGTCAAACACAACCAAGGGCGGGTTAATTACCACAGGTTCGCGATTGAACAAGCGTCCGAAAATTCGGGCAATGTCGTCTCTGCTCAGAACATCGGGGCCGCCGACTGCTAAAATTTGGTTGCGCGCGCCTTCGACTGTTGCCGAGTCTACGGCAATTTTTGCTAAGTCGTCGGTACTGACAACGGAGGTGCGGTTTTTGGCGTCGCCAATCAGCAGGTAAAGTCCGGTTTCTCGAAATCTTTCTGCTAGCGGCAGCAGGCTGGAAGCAAAACCGGCCGGCCGCAAAATGGTATAGTTTAATCCGCTGTTTTGCAGGTATTTTTCGACTTCTCGTTTGGCTTTGAATACTGCTGAATCTTCGTATCCGCGATCGACTCCCAGTACAGAAATAAAGACAAAATGCTCAACTCCGGCTTCTTTGGCGCAGTCGATCAGTTCTATGTTGGCGCGGTAGTGTACTGCTTGAACGTCGCCGCCTGTGCCGTGGGTGCTGATGATGTACTGGACTCCTTGGCAGGCTTTTTTAATATCTTTGTCTTGTTTTAAGTCGCCGATAAAAATTTCTGCGCCTCGGTTTTCTAGTTCCGAGTAGCGAGATGCGAGGCGAACAAAGGCGCGGACAGGCTTGTCTTGCTGTCTGATTTCTCGTACTATTCGGCGGCCTAGGGCACCTGTTGCTCCGGTTACTAAGAACATGATTTTTTGGGGTTTATTGTTATGGGAGAAGGAAGTTCGGCAGCGGATTTTGTAACGGATGTAACGGATGGAATGAGCAATTTTCTGCAAGGGGTTTTAGAAACTCGGTTGCTTGATTTTCTAGTTGCTAAACCTAAGATTTATCGTAGAAACCGGGTTTATTTTGCCAAGCATCGCTTAGGATTATAGAAAGAAACCCGGTTTCTTAAATTTCTGGTTGTTAAACCTAGGATTTATCGTAGAAACCGGGTTTCTTTTGCCTTAATCTTATTTATAACTCACAATTCAAATTTCGACAATTACGGGGGTGTGGTCGCTGGGTTTGATTAATTTTCGGGGAGCAATATCTATTGTACAGTTTTTTGCTTTTTGGTACAGGGAATGGCTGAGATAATGGTGGTCGATTCTCCAACCGTTGTTGCGGGGAAATGCGGCGGCGCGATAGTCCCACCAGCTATAATGGCCGCCTTCTGAGGTGAATTTGCGGAAGGGGTCGCTCAGTCCTAATTCGATGATTTCTGTTAGTGCTTGGCGTTCGGCTACTGATAGGCCAACTGAGTTTGCAGCAGCTTTGGGATTGTGAATATCTCGATCGTCCGGGACGATGTTGAAGTCGCCACAAATGCACAGGTTGGGCGAGTTGTCTAGTGCTATTTTGAGATATTCTTGCAGCAGTTTGAGCCAATGCAGTTTGTACTCATATTTCTCGCTACCGACTTCGGAACCGTTGGGAACGTAGACGGAGATGATGCAAATATCGTCGATAACCCCGGCTATGAGGCGTTTTTGTTCGTCGAAGCTGCCGGCGGTTTCGGTGCCGAGAAGGGGGGAAAATCCGGTGCTGATTTGTGACATGGGCGATCGGCTAAAAATAGCTACGCCGTTGTAGGATTTTTGGCCGGAAATGTAACAGTTGTAGCCGAGGTTTGTGAAGGGTTCTAGGGGGAAGTCTTTGTCTGTGACTTTGGTTTCTTGCAAGCAGAGAATGTCTATTTGGTTGGTTTGCAACCAGTTAGTAACGTGTTCGATGCGGGTGCGGATTGAGTTGACGTTCCAGGTGGCGATTTTCATTTCTTGTTTGTTATGTACTCTCTGATTGCTGGTTCGATCGCGAAGTGCGATCGCCCGTTTTGCTTGACTGTTTCAACTAATGACCTTCGTCCTAAAGATTGCATGACTTTCAAGAGTTCTGGCGGTGATAGTTGCAGGTTGTCTGGCTTTTTTGAGATGTCTGCTGGTTCGATCGCACTTGCTAGCCAAGAGATAACTTGTTGTTCGGATGCGGTTAGGCGATCGCACTGCTGCTGCAATAGTGATTCTAAGTCTCCTAAAAATAGGGTATCATAGGAGAGGAATTCGGAAACGCTGCCGCCGAACAAGTCTTGAATTAATGTGGCAATTATATTTAACCATAAAGGATTGCCTCGGTAAAGGTCGATTAGTTGTGACCATTTTTCCGGTTCTGCTAATCCTTTTTCTCTGAATATTTCCTGTGCTTCCGGGCCTAAACCGTTGAGTTGCAGAGATTTGCAGGGGCGGTTTTCGCCTTCTAATGCGGCGATTTCTCTAGGTTTTTCCCAACTCAGGAGGATTAAACAACTGTTGTGGGATGATTCTGCTATTTCTTTGAAGAATGCGCCGTAATTTTCATAGCCTGGTTGGTAAGTTCCTGCGAGTTGTTGGCTGCTGAAGATGGTTTGGATATCATCGAGGATGAGGAGACAGCGGTGCGATCGTAGATAGTTGATTACCCCCCCCAACCCCCCCTTGCTAAGGGGGGGAGAAAGAGGTTGAATCTCTTCGCCGCGCCGGGGAGAAAGAGGTTGAATCTCTTCGCCCCCCCTTGATAAGGGGGGGTTGGGGGGGTTAGTTTCTTGCTGCTGGGAGAGGAATTTAATTAAGTCGGTTTGGAGTGAAGCCAGCGGTGGCGCGTCGCGGAGACTTCGCCAGATAATGCGATCGAATTCGTGTTGAATTTGTGGGATTAGTTGGAGTGTTAGGGCGGTTTTGCCAATACCGGATAAGCCGTATATGGTGATGAGGCGGGTGCGGCTTAAAACCCAGTTTTCGAGGGTGGAAAGTTCGGATGTACGATTATAGAATAGGTTGGGTTCTGGTGCATCGGATAAGTCAAAATGTATTTTAGGTTCGGAATTGCTGATTTTTTCGTTAAATTTATCCTTGTCTTGCGCTTCAGGTTGTGAGACTTTTGGAGAGTAAAAAGTATCTGCGGAGATGTTACGAATATTAATACAGCCATTCCCGACGAGTGAGACATTGGAAACTCGTAAATTTTCCAGCTTTGCTCTAAAATTTGCTTTACATACTTGTTCCTCGCCTAATGCAACTGATAGAAGTTTCCACAATTTGAAGCCTACCTCTTTAACATATTTTTCTGAACGGTGGTGTTCCTGTGCAATTTCTTTATATTTTTGATTGTTCCAAGCGCCGCGCAGTATAGCTTTTTGCAGGCTATCTAAGTGTTTTCCCGTAGTAGTTAAAGCTAGATTGTCAGTAAATTTTAAGGCATCTTCAATATCCATTAGTCACGTAGATGCAAGGGTTTGAGCTAATTATAACCTAAGTAGGCATAACTTTTTGAAACTTGACCACCTAAATGTGACTTTTTATGGCCAGGTCATTAAGAGAAAGTTCCTACTAAATATGACTTTATATGGCTTGACAAACTTTAGCGTTTAGAAAATAATTTATGCTAACCATAAATTAAAATACTTATGGAAAGAGCGCTTGGTAAGTGGATAGTTTCAGGTTTCCCTGGTTTAGAATATGTAATGGCTGGGTATATTTTAGTCGGAATGATAGTAGGAATACTGGGATTTTTTTTATTTTTTTACTTGCTTAACTGCCTAGTGAGTAATAAAGATCCCTTAAAATATTCAGATCCATTATCTCAACAGCCTAAAAAATATAAGTTTCTAGTAAAGGTTTGCATAGCTTATATAGCTCTAAACTTCTTCCTACTTTTTGTCCCTTATGGAGGTTTATTATCAGGTATTTTAGGTCATTTAGTCTTAATGTTATGGATGATTTCAAATGACCCCAAAGATTCAGGAGCTGGTTTTGTTTTTATATTTGGAATAATATTGATGGGAATTATTGGATGGGGGGCTATTGATTCGGGAATTATTTCCTTGGAAAATTCACAAGGTTGGACATTTGAAGATGAAATGCGAAGGGGTGAAGAATTTGTGAACCAAAGGCAAAAAATGAGACAAGAGTGCTATGCAAAAGGTGGTGATAGTCTAATTTGCGATCGATAAGGTACTGGTAAACCTGATTGCGATTATTTTCATTTTAGATGTTATCATCTCAATAGCGTAAAGCTAACTGAACTAATTTGGGGAATTATAAACTAATTGTAGTATGGAAAGCTACCCTCTCTTTAGGGAAATTAGTTGAATGGAGACAGAATAGAAAATGGCAGTCCTGTAGAATACTAAGGGGAATACAAGATGGCTAGAGATATAGAAGCAATACGAACTAGATACAATGGGGTGACATTCAGATCTAAGTTAGAGGCTCAATGGGCTGTCTTCTGGGATGAGCTAGGAGTGAAATGGGAGTACGAACCACAGATGTTTGAGCTTCCAGATGGAAAGCAATATATACCTGATTTTTGGATAGTTGATTTAGCTTTATGGGTCGAGATTAAGCCTAATGCAAAAATTGCACACGAAGAGGAAGCAGAGTTGAAATGTTTACAATTAGCTGGTAAAACTGGCGACCTAGTATACTTAGACCAGGGTGGATTCGCTTGGCCTATTTCTGAAGACTGGCACTACTCAAAATCAGTGGTTCCACGGGAGGCTGCCGAGATATACTCAGTTCTTTTTTTCTATATCACAGATCATGTTCAAGGAGATTGGATATATCGATCATATGACCATTTTTGGGGCACCTGCCCTGAATGCGGGAAAATAGGGATTGCAGCTCTGATATCATTAGATTTATTTAGCAATCATATTTTTTCATGTAAGTGCTATACCCGGCATCACTGGCTAGAGTCCTCTTCTGAAATACTAATGGAAGCATACGATAAAGCATTAAGATATTGGAGCTAAAAAAATCAAAATTTCCTATCATAGCTATATAGAGAAATTTCTCACTGTTAAAGCTAACCTGATGATTATCTAATCAAATCCCGATCGCGAATTGAGAATTTTTCATTCTGAGTTTGCAGGTACTTGAACGAAAATCCCAGACTTTCCGGCGGTTTCCGTTGACAAGGGACAATTTTAGACTGAGGTTTCTTCTTTGACACGGGCCGAATAATATTTTTTCATCGATTGTTGAGAAATAATCGCATGACAAGATTCATCTCTCGGCAAATCCCCTCTCGCTTCCAGCCAAGGTATTTCACTGCAAATCATTCGTTCCAAAGTTTCATCATCATACTCAAAATATGCCTCAGCAACTTCTTCGATAAATTGCCCAATTTTTTGGGGAAGTTTCGGTTGTTCGATTTTTTCTCTAATTGGTTCCCAACTAAATTGGCGTTGATACTTGTCTAATAAATCAGGAATCACCGGCCCGTGAATCCATGCTTGAAAATCTGCATCAAATAGCGACTTACCGTAAACTCCTAAATACCAAGCTTGAGCGTAGTACATGAGTTTTTGTAGCTTGTAGACGTTGATTGCTACATCAGTTTGCGCGGCTAACCAGATGAAAGCATTTGCAATATCTCGATCGCTAAGTTTGTCCGAATTAGCTGGAACCGCAACAACTTTCAGTTGACCTTCGCCTATCTGTTCCAATAGTTCAGAAACCGACAAGTTAAATTCTCCGGCAATTTGCTCAACTCTTTGCCAGACTGGAGAACTTACAGTTATTTGATATTCAGTTGTGATTGAGGTAGCTTGAGTCATGGCAGTTCTGAGAGCTAACTTAAATAATTGTAGCAAAGAGTGCGGAAGAATGACGTAATGCAGTCTTTGTTAAGCATGATAACTCAAGTGCAAATCACCGACAATTGGTAATTCAAATACATTATTTTCTCGCAACCGCTTTGAGAAAAACATAACTTCCAGATTTTCAATTTCCTCCGTGTCAGGATTGAGACGAGCTACAATTCCATAGTCTAGTTCTTGCGATTCTTGCTCTGCATAAGGTGAACATTTATTGACGTACAAAATATCCCCAATAGCATCGTATTTAAAAGTTAATTTTTCTGCCATATTATCTCTCCTTGGGTAACATTTTTTGTTAAGTAAGCTGTCACGATCCAATAGCGCTGTGTGGGATCTGTATCATTCACAACAGCTACTACAACATACCTACCCTTGCGACCCTTACCAGACTGCTGTGAAAATAGAAGAGTATTGCCGAAACGTAAATCACATCGAACCTCATCTGGGTCAGCTAGAGTTTTAGCAATTCTTTCCTGATAAGATGGTAGCAAATCGGGATGTGTCTCGACAATATGTAGTTCTCGCTCTTCAGTGAGTTCAACCTCACTATCGAGATATGGACAGAAAAATTGTGTTGTCACATTCCTCGATTCTTGCCAGTCCTAGTTACCTAAATTTTAGATTACCATAATTACCTGATAAGTTTAGCGATCGCCCTTACATCCCAAATTGTCACAAAGCGCGACCTCTGGGAACCGTATCATTCAAACCAACTCCGACACTCTGCGCCGCCCTTCCACGGCTTCATACTCATCCTCTAAAAGCCAATACTGTGCCTCATCATAACCCTTACTAGAAAACACAACTTTATAAACATCAGCCGGATTTTAGAGCCGACAATTTCCCTCGCGTCACTTTTTTGTTTCAAACTTCCCTTGCCATTTGTACTCTACATCCTCATCAATTGTCGAAAATGTAATATCCTGCCCTCAGCTATTTAACGAAACACCATTCGCTATTTTTGTCAACCTCAAAATTCCCTTAAATATTTTAATTTTGTCAACACCAGATACCCCAACCAGTAAGGCAAAATCAGAAAAATAGATTAGTTCAAAAAGCCACTTTCAGAAAATCTAAAAAATCTACTTTATTGATGCTCATTTCCCCCTCCAATCCATTAATCATCAGCGTCCATCAGCCAACATCTGCGGTTAAAAACTAACATAATTTTGCCGCCACCAAGCCCGCACAAACTTAATCTCCTCAAACGTATAACATTCTTGTAAAAAATCATAAATCGCTCTCAACCGTTCATCTCCAATAACTTCAATAGCGTGTATAATAGCCTGCTGGCGTTCCGATTCCACCAACAAATTTATATCAACTTCCCGGCCCGTATCCATCAATTCTACCAAATGTCCCGCAATAGTATTCTGGCTCATCCCCCGCATTTCGGCGATCACTTCTACAGTCACACCTTGCTTGTGCAATTCCCAGGTTTGCATCTGCGAATAAGACGGAACATTAGCAAGATTGGGAGGATTAACCACATCAGAAGGTGCAGCACCTGTGGGCAATCCTTGTTCTTTACAAAAAGTGTGAATTGCCTCTAAAAAAACCTTGCCGTACTTATTTCGTTTATTGCTACCAACGCCGTAAACATCCTCAAATTCGGTGAGATTTTGCGGGCGTTTTTCTGCCATGTCTCGCAAGCTTCTATCGGCAAAAACTACGTAAGGTGGCACAAATTGTTCGTCGGCAATTTGTTTTCGCAGCGTGCGAAGTATGGCAAATAAACCTTCGACTTCTACAGCCAAAGACCGCACTCTTCCCTGTACTTCCCGCTGCGGTTCAATGGCAATTTCAACTGTGCGCTGGCGTTTCATGATTTCCCAACTTTTCTCGTTGAGTTTTAAGATGGGAAAACCGTCGGTTTTTTCGTCTAATAAACCTTGATTGATCAGCGAACGGCTCAATCTTTTCCAATCTTCTGCACTTCTGTCTTTGCCAATGCCGTAAGTAGAAAGTTGCTGGTGCTGGTATTGCAATATTTTTTGATTTTTTGAGCCGCGCAGTACGTCGATAATATGATTCATTCCGAATTTCTCTTGGCATCTCGCGATGCAGGAAAGAAATTTCATTGCTTCTATTGTCCAATCTTCTACTGGCTTTTTGTTGCAACAGTTGTCGCAATTGCCGCAATTGCCGGGAAATGAATCGCCGAAATAATTTAATTGGACTGTGCGGCGGCACTCGCTGGATTCTGCGTAGTTAATTACTCGCCGCAACTGTTGGCGGGCTATTCTTTGTTCTTGTTCGTCTGGTTTTTGTTCGATGATGTATTCGATGGTTTTGACATCGCCGAATCCAAAAAATAAGGTGCAGTGGGATGGTTCGTTGTCTCGGCCTGCGCGGCCTGATTCTTGATAGTATCCTTCGAGATTTTTGGGTAAGTCGTGGTGAATTACAAACCGCACGTCTGGTTTGTTGATTCCCATACCGAAGGCGACTGTTGCTACCATTACTTGCACGTCGTCGCGAATGAAGCGGGTTTGGTTGGTTGTGCGATCGACATCGCTCATTCCGGCGTGGTACGGTAAAGCTTGGATGCCGCTTTGCTGCAATTTGTAAGCGATTTCGTCAACTTTTTTGCGGCTGAGGCAATAGATAATTCCCGAACCGCCTTTTTTTTGGATGATTTGCAAAATTTGGGCAAAACTGTGTTTGGTTTTGGGGCGAACTTCGTAGTATAAATTGGGGCGGTTGAAGCTGGCGACGTGGATGTAGGGATTTCGCAGATTTAGCTGCTGGATGATGTCTTGGCGGACGCGCTCGGTGGCGGTGGCGGTGAGTCCCATAATGGGGATGTTTGGGTAGCGATCGCGCACTCGCTGCATTTGCCTGTATTCTGGTCGAAAGTCGTGTCCCCATTCCGAAACGCAGTGGGCTTCGTCGATCGCAAATGCCGAAATTCCTAACTTTTCTGCTACTATATCCAAAAACGGCAAAAATCTTTCACCCAACAATCTTTCGGGCGCAACGTACAGCAATTTAATTTTACCTTCGAGAATTGCTGTTTGGCGCGATCGAGTTTCCATCGCGCTCAAAGTGCTGTTAAGAAAAGTCGCCCCAATGCCATTATCCTGCAAAGCTTCCACCTGGTCTTGCATCAGAGCAATCAGCGGCGAAACAACCACCGTCAATCCCGGTTTCAACAAAGCCGGTAATTGAAAACACAAAGACTTGCCACCGCCAGTCGGCATGACAATCATCATATCGCGTTTTTGTAAAGCAGCTTCGACAATTTCCCGCTGCCCGGTGCGGAAAGAGTCATAGCCAAAAAAATGTTTGAGGGATTGTTCGATGGATGAGGGCGCGAGAGATGTTGGCGGATTCGACCCTGACATTTGTAGTAATTGGTTGTTGACTTCTACCCTATTCTAGGTCTTTTGAGCACAAATACAGTTACAATATTTGAGAATCTAAATTTAATCAGAGAAACCGATGCCGAAAGCAATTTGGAATGGTGCCGTTTTGGCAGAAAGCGATAAGTGCGAAGTTGTAGACAACAACTATTATTTCCCGGCGGATGCAATCAACCGCGAGTATTTCAAAGATAGCAGCACTCACACTACTTGCGGTTGGAAAGGTGTTGCTAGTTACTACAGTGTGGAAGTCGGCGGAGAAGTTAATAAGGATGCTGCTTGGTACTATCCAACTCCCAAAGATGCTGCTAAAAATATTGCAGGATATGTTGCTTTTTGGAAAGGAGTTAAGGTAGAGGCTTGATATCAATTCCGGTTGAATTCAGAAATAATTGTTGACTGTTGACTGTTGACTGTTGACTGTTGACTGTTTAAACATTTGGACATTTGGCCAAGATCAATGCAATCAGAAATAACTGTTGACTATTGACTGTTTGGACATTTGAATATTTGAATATTTGAACAATACCGATGCAATAGGAAACGATATCACACGAGTGGATAAGTGAAAAAATTGGGGCGGGTTTTGTGCGACTTTTGCACTTAAGCCGCCCCCTCAAATTTTAATCTTTTACCCAAGCAGCGGCTGCTTCCCATCCCAAGCCGCGACGAACAACAGTTGGTTCGCTTGCTGTTAAATCGAGAATAGTAGAAATTTGATAACCGGGATCGGAATCATCATCGACAATGATATCTACTAACTTTAAAAAACAATCAAAAAGTTCAGCTTTGCCAAAGCTTTCTTCTTTTCCAGACGGCACTGCTGCTGTACCTTCTTCATCAGTGGTAATGTGAGCGGATGTGGAAATAATTGGATTTCCCAAGGCTTCCACAAGTGCAAAACAAAGCGGGTGGTCGGGAACGCGAATACCTGTGGTTTTGCGTTTTGGACTCATTACCAATTTGGGCACTAACTTAGTAGCTGGTAGCACAAATGTGTAGGGGCCGGGGATTAACCGCTTGATAATTCGATATGCTTCATCGGTGACACTCGCATACTCAGTGATATTTGACAGTGAGGAACACAGGAACGTTAAAGGCTTATCGTTGGATAGTTGCTTGATCCGCCTGACTCGTTCTACGGCTGATTTGGAGTTGAGATCGCAGCCGATCGCGTAAACTGTATCTGTGGGATAAAGCATCACTGCCCCATCTTTAAGAGCTTTTGCAATCTTCTCGATCCTGTCTCTTTGGGGTGCAACTGGATGCAGTCCGTAAATAATTGCCATGTTAAGATTTTGTAGGCTAAGTGGGCGATCGACAAATGTGCTAAAACAATCAATGTTGAAAATTAATTGCTAATAATGAATAAAATAGCTTATTTTGACTGTCCCACCGGCATTGCTGGCGATATGTGTATCGGAGCCCTACTCCACGCGGGCGTTCCCTTAGACTACCTAATCGAAAAACTCAACTTACTCGGCATTTCGACTGAGTACCAATTGCGGGCCCAATTAGTCCACCGGAATACTCAACAAGCAACTAAATTTTATGTCGATATAGCTGCCGATTGGCCCTTAAAATCAGACAATCCGGCTGCTGACTCCGCCCTAGATCCCTTGGAAAATGAATCCCCAACTTTCGACAACCGCCACCACCACCATCACGGGGAAGAACATTCTCACAGTCACGGCGAAGCAGATGCCGAAATTAGCCACAGTCATCACCGCCATTTGCCAGAAATTGAGCAAATCATCGTCTCTGCAAAATTGCCCGGGCGCGTGGAAGCTTGGAGTTTGGCCGTATTTGGCAAATTGGCAGATGCAGAGGCTGCAGTACACGGTATCCCCCCAAGCGAGGTTCACTTTCACGAGGTGGGGGCTACGGATGCAATTATTGATATTGTCGGTACTTGTTTGGGTTTGGATTGGTTGGATATTGACGAGTTTTACTTTTCGCCGATGCCGACTGGTGGCGGCACAGTGAAGGCCGCCCACGGTAGGTTGGCTGTACCCACGCCTGCTGTGATGCGGTTGTGGGAAACGCACCGAGTGCCGGTTTATAGCAACGGGATCGATCGCGAATTGTGTACTCCTACGGGAACTGCGATCGCCTGTACTTTCGCTGCTGCTTTTGGCCCGCCGCCTCCGATGCAGCTTCGGGCGATCGGATTGGGTGCGGGTTCTCGCAATCTGGCAATTCCTAATATTTTGCGCCTCTGGATTGGGGAGAAGGAAGGTACGTCCGCTTCTTTTGTAACGGATTTAACGGATGTAACGGATGTAAATTACAAGACAAAAGTTAGAGGGAAGAAGTCAGAAAATTACCAATTAACAATTAGCAATTCGGAGGAAACAATTTGTGTTTTGGAAACGCAAATTGATGATTTGAGTCCGCAGGCGATCGGCTATGTTTTTGATGCTTTGTTTGCGGCCGGGGCTCTGGATGTTTTTACTGCGCCAATTGTGATGAAAAAGTCGCGGCTGGGGGTTTTGTTAACTGCGATTTGTCATCCCGAATTTGAGGAGGCTTGCGAAGCTGCGATCTTTCGAGAGACTACTACTTTGGGAATTAGGCGATCGACTCAACAGAGAACGATTTTGGATCGAGAAATCCAGAAAGTTACAACAGAGTACGGTGAAGTGCAAATAAAAGTTGCGAAGTCTGGACAAACGATTGTTAACGTGCAACCAGAATACGAAGATTGCGCGGAAATTGCCCGAGTAAAAAATGTTAGTTGGCGGGAAGTTCATCGGTTGGCGCTGCAAAGTTGGTACTATCGCACTTAATGCTAGTGCGTCGAAACCGGGTTTTTTGGCTAAATTATCGATCGCAGCCGGCAAATTCGGTAAAAACCCGGTTTCTGGAGTCGGAGTGCGTAAATCATCCGTTGATTAAATCCGTCGGCGCGTGTCTAAAATTTGTTGTTGCAATTCCTCGAAAGCGGGGATTTGTGAGCGATCGTCTTTCTCAAATATCGCCCTTATTTGCTCCATCAGCTCGATCGCCAGCGGTACGCCAAGCTGCAATTGTTCCAAGACATCTCGCTGAGCAAAAACGGTTTCCGGCGTGCCTTCTAGAACCAGTTTTCCGCGATCCATCACAAACACCCAATCAGCCCAGGAGTAAATGAAATCTAGATCGTGACTTGCTAAAAGGATAGTGGTTCCGGCTGCATGAATTTGTTGCAGCAAACCGATAAGTTGGTTAGTGTGACGCGGATCGAGATAGGCCGTAGGTTCATCTAGCAGCAGCAGTTTGGGTTTGAGAACCATGATATCGGCGATGGAAACGCGCTTTTTTTGTCCTAAGCTGAGGTTGTGAATTGGTTCGCGGGCGAGTTCGTTTAGATCGAATTGGTCGATCGCCTCTTGCACCATTCTCGCAATATCCGGTTCTGCCAAACCCAAATTGTACAATCCGTAGGAGATATCTTCTTCTACCGTGGAAGCTACTAATTGGTGTTCGGGATTTTGAAAGACGAGTCCGATTTGTTGGCGCAGTTGCGTGAGAGATTTGCGATCGTAGCGAAAGGGTTCACCTTCCCAGCGAATGATTCCCTGTTGCGGTTGGTACAAACCATTTGCTAGCAGGAAAAATGTGGTTTTGCCGCAGCCGTTTTGACCGATCAGCCCGCAGCGCTTCCCGGCGGGGACTTTGAGGCTTAAGTCCTGAATTGCTACTCGCGAACCGCAGGGATAGGAGTAGAAAGTGCGATCGAATTCGAGAATTGGGAGTGAGGAATTAGTCATTAGTTATTGGTTATTGGTTATTGGTTATTGGTTATTGGTTATTGGTTATTTGTTATTTGTTATAATAGCAATCCTCACATCATTTGTATAATTTATTGTAGGGACAATCCCCCGCTCGGTTTCCCCGATCGAGGGTAGGCATTCTTGGCACTACCTACAAATTTTGTGAATCATTTAGGATTGCTATAGTCATCAGTCATCAGTCATCAGTCATTAGTTATTGCTTGCCACTAACAAATAACAAATAACAAATAACTGATAACAACTGTCAATTGTTAACTGTCAACTGCCAAAGTTGAATTTCATAACAAAGATGCTCTTCAAAAAGTTTACTCGCTTCCAATCCTTCAACCACTAATTTTTTAAACCAGCGGCGAAATATCCAGCGCAGGAATTTGTGGATGGGCGGAACTGCGATCGAAATCAAATCCGCCACATAGATCATTGTGTTGAGTCCATACCTGCGAAAACTATCGACATACAAATCAATAGTCGGTAAAATATGAGTCGAAATATCCTCAGTTTTTACTAACGTGAACCCAGCTTGCAATAAGGCAGTATTAAGTTCTTTGACAACATGACAGTTAGAAAACATTCCCTCTGTATAATTAGGATTAGAGCGCATCATATCCGCAAGCAGCAAATAGCCTCCAGGGTTGAGTACAGCCGCCGCACCTTTGGCTATATCGACAGCAGACATATATTGGCTACTTTCGCTCAAGAGAACCAAATCGTAGGAATGGGTGGCTTGAAAATCTTCAAATTTAGTGAGGTGAAAAACTGCCCGATCGCCCGTACACTTAAGAAAGCGCTGTTGTTGGAACGGATCTGGTGCTAGCCCTTCCACTGCAAAAGCGCGATCGAGCAAATAAGCCGCATTTCCGCCAATCCCGCACCCAACATCCAACACAGTCTTAATTTCTTTAGGAATAAAATCCAAAAGTTTATCTGTGTAAGCTTGCTGAGCAAAACGCAGCCGCCCGATAGTGAGATCCTCAGCGGGCACAGGTAGAGATTTCCAATAACCGTAATGAAGATACGGCGAATCCGTCAACCCCAAATAGTAATTCAGCGCCGCATTTTGGTAGCGAGTCACTTTAGAAATAGAGATTGATTTTTGCTTCGACATTGAGAAAGTTAGATTAATTTAAGGATTTCCGGGAGGGTTAAAATTCTTCCCAGCCCTTGCATACCTGTTCATAACACTGAACTGCCAAAAAAGCAAACTTTTGCAACAAATTGACATCAAAATCTCAAAAATCCATCAGCGTTCATCTGTGTTTATCTGCTGATATCTGCGATCAAAAAAATCTCAATCTAACTAGCCTACGATCGTCCCATTACAGTCGGCCGACAGCGCCGGATTTTCACCCAACTTTCCCCCAAACGTTCGATCGCCCTTCGCCATCACAGCCGCTCTATCTGGCGAGATAATAGCACTATTAGAGCTCTTTGACACAAGACTGATGCTGCACGGACCCGCATTCCTTCATTTTTCATAATCCTTTCATTCTTTGTGATTTTGTGGTAAAGTCAAAAATGAAACGATTATGAAAAATAGTGGCGGTCGATCGTACCGCCAGCAGCAAACTGTAGCGAAGTTCACTTGGAATTTTTGAAGATATGCGGAAAAACCGTCAAATTACCCTAAATTTCCCTCTCCCCCTCCCGGACTCTCCCCCTAGGAAAAAACATCATCTCCTAGGATTCGGGCTGTTGCTGGCAGTTGGTCTCAGCGGGTGCAACACTCAGACGACCCAGCCTCAAACCAACCAAAATCCAGCTTCAGGCCCAACCGCCACCGATTTGAGAAACAAAGATAAAAAAGTCATTCTCACCACCTTCACAGTCCTGGCAGACATGGCTCAGAACGTCGCCGGTGACAAGGCAACTGTTGAATCCATTACCAAGCCAGGGGCGGAAATTCACGGCTACGAAGTCACGCCCAGCGACTTAACACGGGGGCAAAAAGCCGATGTAATTTTAGATAATGGCTTGAGCTTAGAACGCTGGGCTACTCGATTTTATAACAGTTTTCCCAAGGTTCCTCACATTACTTTGAGCGAGGGAGTCCAACCCGTTAATATTTCGGAAGATGCCTATCAAGGTAAACCAAATCCCCATGCTTGGATGTCGCCCAAAAATGCTTTGATTTATGTTGATAATATTCGTAAGGCTTTAGGAAATATCGATCCGGCTAATGCTGCAACCTATGACGCAAATGCGGCCAAATACAGCGAACAAATTCGGGCGATCGACGAAAAACTCAAACAAGCGATTTCAGCCATTCCCCCGGACAAACGCTACATAGTAAGTTGTGAAGGCGCTTTTTCTTACATTGCCAACGATTACGGTTTGAAAGAAGTTTATATTTGGCCTGTCAACGCCGAACAGCAATCCACACCGAAACAAGTCGAACGGGTGATTAATACAGTCAAAGCAAACCAAATACCTGCTGTATTCTGCGAGAGTACCGTCAGCAACCAAGGACAGCTTCAGGTAGCCAAGGAAACAGGCGCAAAATTTGCTGGCGTGTTTTATGTCGATTCCCTCTCTCCAGCGGAAGGCCCAGCATCAACCTATCTTAAGTTACTTGAATACAATGTCAATACTTTGATAAAAGGGTTACAGGGAAAGTAAGGAAGAAGGAAGAAGGAAGAAGGAAGAAGGAAGAAGGAAGAAGTCCGAGGGAAGAAGTCCGAGGGAAGAAGTCCGAGGGAAGACGGAAGACGGAAGAAGGAAGAATCTTTATACAGCAAGCTTTTTAGCCATCTGTATCTTACGTTTAATTAAGTAAAGTTACTTAAGGGAAATAAAAAAGATGAATGAAATCGGCATCAATCTTGAGAATGTGACAGTTGCCTATCACGGCAAAGTAGCCTTGCACAGCGCCTCGCTGCAACTCAAGGCGGGGACGATTTGCGGTTTGGTGGGGATGAATGGCGCGGGAAAATCGACGATGTTCAAGGCGATTATGGGGTTTGTGAAGCCAAACACAGGACGCATTTTAATTAATGGGTTGCCGATTCGTCAAGTGCAAAAACGCAATTTGGTTGCCTATGTGCCTCAGTCAGAAGAGGTAGATTGGAATTTTCCGGTGAATGTTCGCGATGTGGTGATGATGGGGCGCTATGGGTACATGAATCTGTTGCGGATTCCTAGAGCTATCGACAAACAAGTGGTGCGAGAAAGCTTGGAAAGGGTGGAAATGTGGCCGATGCGCGATCGGCAAATCGGAGAGTTATCCGGCGGACAAAAGAAACGCACCTTTTTTGCGCGGGCTCTGGCGCAACAGGCAACGGTTTTGCTACTGGATGAACCCTTTGCCGGAGTCGATATCAAAACTGAGAAAATGATGATTGATTTGTTGATGGAACTGCGTCAAACAGGACATACAATTCTCGTTTCTACTCACGATTTAGAGTCTATTACTACCTTTTGCGACCAAGTAGTGTTAATTAATCGCAGCATTCTCGCCTATGGAAATACCTCTGATGTGTTTACAGAAGAAAATCTTTCGCGAACTTTTGGCGGTTCCGTTGGCGATTTTTCGTCTGCCAAAAGTCGCTCAACCTGAGATATTGCAGCAATGTCAACAAAGGATTTTTTAGTGGGTTTGCACGTTGAATGCCCGATCGCGAACCCGCCCCTATAGGATTATTGATTGTGGTGTCCGATCTCAGTTAACTCAAGTCGATTTGGAGAAGAAATAATGGATTTAATTCAGTGGTTTGCCGCGCCGTTGCAGCATGAGTTTATGGTAAAAGCAATATTAATCAGCGCTTTAGTCGGGCTTGTTTGTTCGGCGCTTTCGTGCTACATGACTTTGAAAGGATGGGCATTGATGGGTGACGCGGTTTCCCATGCGGTGATGCCGGGGGTTGTGATTGCTTATGTGCTGAATATTCCTTTGGCGGTGGGGGCGTTTGTGTTTGGTGTGGGCTCCGTAATTGCGATCGGCTTTATCAAAGCGAAAACTCGCATCAAAGAAGATACGGTCATCGGTTTAGTGTTTACTGGATTTTTTGCCCTTGGTTTGGTGTTAATTTCTAAAGTAAGAAGTTCGATAGACTTGACGCATATCTTATTTGGCAATGTCTTAGGTATCTCCGATTCAGATATTGTTCAAACTGTAATTATTAGTGTCATCACGTTAGTGACGCTGGCAGTTTTACGCAAAGATTTAATTTTGTTTTGTTTTGATTCGACTCACGCGCGATCGATCGGTTTAAATATCACGTTTCTCTATTACGTGCTGCTATCTTTGCTATCGCTCACCGCAGTGGCGGGACTTCAGACTGTCGGGATTATTTTAGTAGTAGCAATGTTGGTAACTCCGGGAGCAACGGCGTATTTATTGAGCGATAATTTTGACCACATGATGCTAATTGCGATGGCGACTGGGGTATTTTCTAGCGTCATGGGAACTTATATCAGCTATCACATAGATGGGGCGACGGGCGGATGTATTGTTGTTTTGCAAACGCTGCTGTTTGTGTTGGCGATGATTTTTGCTCCGAAACATGGTTTGTTGGTTAGATCGAGGAATTCACGGGCGATCCATTAATAAGAGTGGGCGGTTAAAACCGCTCTTAGACAAGCCTAATCCGTCTAGGTATTTAAGCCGCATTAGGTATAACATCCAAGTTAATATTTTCATACAAATTTGCTAGCCAAACTTCCATAAAAATAGAGGTTAAGGAAACTCTATCGCCCAGCTATACGCATTCCCCGGCTCTGCCTGGTAACGATAAATTGAGTTTATAAAGGTCATATTTGGAATAAGATATTGTAGGCAGTGCGATCGGTTGATATCAAAACCAAGCAAATTCGGATATGGTAATGCCGTTTTCCTACCCTAAAATAATCATAAGCAGTCCATAAAAATAGTCAGAAACCGGTTTTTTTGCGACGATACTTTGTCATAGCCCACAGATTAGCTAAAAACCCGGTTTCTTTGATTGTGATGCGTAATTCCCGTTGATATCAACCACCACCGCCACCGCCGCCACCACCCCCACCACCACCACCACCACCACCGCCGCCACCGCCACCACCGCCATCACCGCTACTAATGATAATGACTGGAATTACTTCTTCGTACTCCCGATGGTAAGAGCAATTTCCACAGTGATGGGTAACATACCTGTTTCCTGAAGTGCTAGTAGTTGCAGGAATCAAAACTTGATAAGTCCGTTTAAGATTGAACGTTTTGCACTCAGGGCATTGTCGATCATTGATTGCTTTGTTGATTCCTTGGTAAATAATGACGCTGAAAGTCAACACAAAGAGAAGAATCATCAACGGAAAAAATATTAATGTCAAACCAACTAGCGGTAAAATTATTACAGCTATTATGTTATTGATGAAAAAGCCTTCTCCTCCGTGATTACCACCTTGTTGCCAACCAGGTTGAGGTATATTCAGAATTGCCTGGGGAAATGCGATTTGCACTTCTAATTCTTGTTCCGGTAGAATAGCCTGACTTGCGACAAATTCAAAAGTTTTCGGATCTACTTGACGGGGAACCGCTGCTGCACCGAAATTCGTAAACGAGAGAACTTTCCCTGACAAAGCTTCGGGTAATTGCACCGTAACTTTTCCGCTATTAATCGGCGCTTTACGACCTGCTGCAATGGCTTTCCAATAAACGAGAGTATTCTCACCATCTAACTGCAATCCACCTACAACTCGATATTTGATGACAAAAGTATGTGAATCTGGCGGTTTTAGTTCATGTTGCCAGCGAATCCAAAGTTGATTGTTTTCGTTTCCAGTGCTACTGGGAATTATTTGATTATTTTCAGCAACTGTCACATCTTGAATTGCATCGACCTTATCTAAAGGAATATAACGATATCGTTCATTGTTGTATGCTGCTGTAAACACATATTTTTGCGTTTCAGTAACTAACATATCTCCGTTTGTCTGAACGTCGATCGCAACATTGATGTTATCCCAGTAAAACGGTAGCTGTTGGGCTGTTGCATGAGTGACTGTGACTAACAGTAGGGTTAATGATGCTAGTAATGAAAAAACTATTCTTTTGAGGATGCGTTTATTTATCATAGGATTTCCACAAGATAAGTGTTGAGTACAATTATTCAACAGGTTTCTTGGGGAGTCAATTCATAAAAATCATTAATTATGTTCATAAAAGTCATATCTTCAGTCGGGCAGGGAATTCATATCAATTCCGGTTGCACCGGAATAATATAGAGGAGACGGCAGTGCCGTGTCCCTACAATCGATCGCGGTAGGGACACGGCACTGCCGTCTCCTCATTTCCTAATTTCTTCTCAACTTTGAAATACTACACTTAACACAGTTAAAACCGTGCAGCCAAATACGGCTTCAAATGTATATTTTTGCGAAGGTTTGTAAGGGGAAGAATGCCAAACGCGCAATTCTCCGTTGAAGCCGCGCGAGGCTAAACTCAATGAAACTTGACGGTAGTTTACCAAAGTTCGCTGCAGCAATTGCCCGATTAAAATCCCTAAACTACGCATTCCCAGTTTCCAAGTGCGGTAGCCGCAGCGCGAGTTTTGGGCTGTCCAAAGTTCGTCGGCGATCGCCAATAAGCTAAAAATAAACCGATACATCAACAACAGA
Organism: Tychonema sp. LEGE 07196; assembly: GCF_963890365.1. NCBI lineage: Bacteria > Bacillati > Cyanobacteriota > Cyanophyceae > Oscillatoriales > Microcoleaceae > Tychonema > Tychonema sp. LEGE 07196. The sequence goes on from NZ_CAWPRX010000167.1 coordinate 47,324, forward strand.
AGTTCTGTCAGCAACGGCGGAAAGCGCAATTTTCGGAGGATTTGCAATGTTTCAGTAAATGGTACTGTCAACAGGATGAAATACATACAACTTGTGGATGCCAAGGTGCGCGGGAATAACAGACTCACTTGATATAAGCCAGTGCGACTCACATACAGATAAAAATTCGCGATACTAATCTCCCAACCTTGCCAAATATCCGAGTGAATTGCTTGGATTTGATTTAACTGAATTCCACCAATAACAAATGCAGGCAAACTTGTCAGCAAAAATAGCAGCGGCAATGATAGCAACCGCAGGTAAAGTTTTGCTGGAATTCCTGCATAAACGACGATCCAGATTGTCAACCAGAGGGCGATCGACAACTGCACCGCTGCATGGGAAACCAGAGACAGGATTAAGAGGGCGATCGCAAATGATAGTTTGTGAGATGGGGGCAAACCGCGCAAGCGATTTGTATAAGCCAGACTATCAATCTGATGGTTCATTCCAAGGTTTTGCGATCGGAATTTTGCCGAGATTGCGATCGCCCCTTGTACAGCCCGATCGCGTAGCCAATTACGCCAGCCCCTATCGCCGCTTGAGACGCAAACAGCAAACTTTCAATTTCGCCGCTAGCAGGTTTAAAGAAGTGATTGAACCAAGGTTCATAGCCCGGTTGAATTTCGGTAATTGCCTTTTGGGCTTCCCCATCAGCACCGCCGTATTCACCTCGGACAAATACTAGAGGAAGAACAGCAAGAGCAACCACAGCACCAACCAAAATCCAATTTTCTCGCGCAGTAGATTGGTGATTTCTTGTATTTTTCTGACTCATGACTTAAGACTCCTGTCTCAATAACTTCAAGGTTTCCAACTCCGGCTTCCCGTAGGAATGCAGCCAATTCCAAACCAATACAGTCAGCAATCCCTCACTAATAGCCAGAGGAACCTGAGTAATTGCAAAAATGCTAGCAAACTTGAGAAACGAAGCTACAAAACCACCGCTAGCTGCGGGAAAAGCTAACGCTAATTGAATCGAAGTCACCACATAAGTCAGCAAATCTGCCAAAGCCGCAGCACAAAAAATTGCCGCCCGCTGACTACCAGTTCGCAACAGCAAATGATAGAGAAAATACGCAGCAAAAGGGCCAACAATTGCCATCGAAAACATATTTGCTCCCAGCGTTGTCAAGCCGCCGTGGGCCAACAAAATTGATTGAAAAAGCAGCACCAAAGCACCGAGTACCGCCATCACCGAAGGGCCGAACAAAATCGCACCCAAACCAGTACCCGTCGGGTGAGAACAACTCCCCGTTACCGAAGGAATTTTCAAAGCAGAAAGCACAAAAGTAAATGCGCCCGCCAAAGCTAACAACAGTTTAAGTTCCGGGTGTTCTTTTGTAATGCGGGCGATCGATCGCAAACCAACTAGAAAAAAAGGTAACGCCACTATCCACCAAAACGCCGCCCATTGCACCGGCAAAAAACCTTCCGAAATGTGCATAGCTGCGGCGGGCGTTGCCGAACCGAGGACAATATAACAACTCAAGCCAGCCATCAATCCCAGGCTGACCAACTTCCGATTTCCGGCCTTCATTCTGTACCTCGCAGATGAGACAATGCAAACAAACACATCGGCGGGCATCCTGACTCAGAAAGCGACATGGCTTTCATTACAGTTGCGGGACAGCGCCGGACTTGCACCGAACTTTCCCCGTTTCCTCTAATGGCTGCTCCCCATTAGAACCGAATGATTAGCTTAGTATAGTCGATCGCGCCAGTCCGATCCCAAATTTCACAAAAATTATTCAACTTCAGTAAATCAAAATTACCTATCATCGTTCTATTCTCTTTTCTTCTCTCCTTCTCCTTCGCGACAAGAGCGTCTTCGCGGTTCGTTCAATAAATAATATTTACAAATTACCAATTACCATTACCAGGTAAATATCACCAAACAGAGAAAGGCTATAATCTTAAGTAAGTTTTGAGGAAATCCGCAATGTTAAAGTACAACTTGCCGAGGAACTTGCCCTCAGCCGACGAACTACCAGATTCGGATGAAACGCCTGTGGATAACGAACTGCAAGAACTAATACCGGGGTTGTTAAAAGCAACCTTGCTGATACTTTGGGCAGAACGCATGGACTGGTTTTTTGGCATAGATATGGGTATTTACCATCACCCAGACGAACCTGCCATTGTCCCAGATGCTTTCTTGAGTTTAGGAGTAGAACGGTTTTACGACGAAGAATTGCGTCCCAGTTACGTGCTGTGGGATGAAAATGTCATGCCACTTTTCGTGCTAGAAGTTGTTTCCCCAACTTATCGCAAGGAATACAGCACAAAATTAGAGATTTATCAAGATTTAGGCATACTTTATTACGTCATTTATTCTTCCCGCCGCCGTCGAAAACCTCATTTGGAAGTACACAAGCTAGTCAATGGAAAGTACGAGTTACAGTCAGAAAATCCAGTTTGGATGCCAGAAATAGGTTTGGGAATTGGTTGTGAAAGGGGAAACTATTCTGGGGTGACAAGGGAGTGGTTGTATTGGTACGATGCCAGTGGAAAACGCTATCTGACACCTGAAGAACAGGTAAAACAATCAGCCGAACGTATCCAACAAGCATCGCAGCGCGCCGAACAATTAGCTCAGCGATTGCGGGAGTTGGGGGTAGATCCAGATAATCTGAGCTGATTGCATTCAAGAGTGCAAGACTGAGGCACTGTTGACGTTCTGAAACGGGGTTTTTCAAGCGATTGTCGATCGCCCTCAACGGATAATTTTCCGTAAAAACCCCATTTTTGCGTCCAGGAATGTCTGAATATTTATCTCAAAAATCAGGAAATATCGAGCTAGATTTGGGAAAAACAGATAGTTTGACAGCAAACATTGACAAGCAGCTCGAAAAAATTAAAATCTGGAGAGGTTATTAAATAATGGTCATGGATCTGCGTTTTTACGATGTCATCGGCTTTGGTGATGAAGTTCCAGGAGTTATAGCCGTTATCTCAGCAGCCCGAGAATACCGCCGCCGGACAAAGCGCTATCCGCGGGTTTTGCTGATGTCGAAAGCAAACTTGCAAGAAGGAATTGGCGGGCATTTAGTCAGAGGCGGTCTGGCTTATTTAGACAGAAGCCAGATAGATCGAGAACTGCGACAATCTTTAAAGTTAGATACCTTTGGTTCACCAGCGACAATCTATCAAGAGTTCCTGCAAAAATCCAATGTCAGTGCGATCGCGCTCGATCCCCGCAAAGCCAGCGCAGCGCTGCAAGAAATGCTGTCACAAGCAGGCGTCGATATCCTCAGCAAAGTAGAAATTCAATCAGTCAATAAAGAACGCCAAAGAATTGCCAGCATAACCACATCTAAAGGCATAGTTTATGCAGGAAAGCAATTTATTGATGCCACTGTCAATGGCGAATTAGCTCAAGCTGCGGGCGCGAAAAAGCTAAAGGGATTTGAAACCTTTGGTCTGCCCAACTCCGAACTTCCAGTCACCCTCGTTTTTGAAACCCAAGGACTCAGTGTAAGAAAACTGAAAGAACTCGATTACATTTATCTAAAACGCTTCACAAACCTCGCCGATTCTGAGAGTCAAAAATTTTTGCTGTACGCTGCAGGCAAGGATGCCCAACTAGCAGAAGAACTCCGACAGGAAATGCTCGACACCAGAGGAAATCTCAAAACTCTGTGGGCTGGTAACGATTACATCGACGTGCGATCGCCTGCGCTGTCTGTAGCTTACCACTCCTTTAGAGGAACAAAGCTATCTTTTCCTGAAACCGGCGTAATTTTAGACGAGGGAAATATCGCCATACTTCCAAATAGCAGACTTTCGTGGAACGCGCTATTATTTGCAGTCACCAGCAGCGAAGCAGAAGCCTTAGCTAAAAGCGGGAGTAAACCGACGGCTAATATGCAAAAAGAGATTTTATTCGTAGCAACTTGGCTGAGGAGTTTGGGGGCTACTTCTGTTACTTCTGCCTCAGAACTGTATATCAGACACGCAGGCAATGTGACGGGAGTTGTAGAACCTTTAACGGGCGCACAAATGCTGTTAGGTGGCGTACCGGCTAATCAAGCACTGGCAACATTTAGCTATCATTTTGATGTGCGCGGAGGCATCCCCGGTATGGGGGAAAAAGCCAACAGTTTAGGGTGGTTTAAAAGTCTGAGTTTTAAACAGCCTACCTTCAATATTGGCATCCGCCACGCAGTGATGAAAAACATTCCTAACCTGGCAGTTGTCAGTCCGTGTTCTGGATTTGAAGGGTTCGCCTGTTCCGTCGGCAGAATTGTTGAATTCAACGCCGCAGTTGGTCAAGGTGTCGGTATCGCTGCCATTAATGCTATTCTTAATAATAAAAATATAGCTGATATATCTAACGCCGAAGTGAGACAAGTTCTCGTTGAAACAGGTCAGTTACCTAAAATTTTTGGAGTTGCAAACAATGCTGATGGAAGGCTATTAGCGCAATTCGAGACACTTGTCGGTGCGGATGCTATTGCTTAAGAAGAAGGAAGAAGGAAGAAGGAAGAAGGAAGAAGGAAGTTCGGCAACGAGCAATGTACGGGATGTAACGGATGTAACGGATGTAACGGATGTAACGGATGTAACGGATGTAAGTCCGTCGGAAGAAGGAAGAAGAAGGAAGAAGGAAGAAGGGAGATGGCCCTTCGGCTTCGCTCAGGGTGAAAAGATGGAAGAAGGAAGATGACCCTTCGGCTTCGCTCAGGGTGAAAAGATGGAAGATGGAAGATGGAAGAAGGAAGAAGGAAGAAGGAGCATCAAGCGCGCTAGCTTTTGTAGTCCTGTCCTCGCACGAGATTTTATCACCAAGCGAGCGAGGACAGGACTCAAACAAAAAATGCTTTTTACAAAAATGAAATGCTCCCCTTGAGTCCTCACTACAAATCAATTTTTAATTCTTCTGCGAGCACTTCGGATGAATACCTCCCTGCAAACAAATGTAAGCAATTTGATTTTTATCTAAATTTTTAGCGTCGGCAAAATCAACTCCTTGGAATCTACCTGATTTACTACCTGCAGGACTTTGAATAAACTGATCGGAAGCCGCTTTACCCTGAAATACAGCCCCTTGAAAATTCACTCCCGCTACATTTGCGCTCCTAAAATCAACCGAACTCAGGTCGGCATTCCGCAAATTAGCATCTTGCAACCGAGCATCTTGAAAATTGGCGTTGGCGAGTTTAGCAGAACTCAAATCGGCATTTTGTAAGTTTGCACTTTTCAAATTTGCACCGGATAAATCTGCACCTTGCCATTCCGATTTAGACAAATTTGTCAAGGATAACTGAGCGCCTTGGCCCTTGACTTTGCCCAAACGCGCGCCTGACAAATCGGCTCCAGACAAATTCGCGCTGCCGATATCTGCACCCGTAAAAGCTGCATCTTTTAATATTGCTTGCTGCAAATTTGCGCCAATTAAAAGAGCACTGCTAAAATTAGCTCCATTCAAATTTCCGCTTGACAAATTAGCTTTGTTCAGGACAGCGCGCACAAAAGTAGTGCGGTTCATTACAGCACTATTTAAAGATGCTCCGGTTAAATTTGCTCCTTCAAAATTAGCGCTACTCAAGTCGGAAATCCAATCGTCAAATGTACCCGGACGCCTGTCTTCGCCGGTGCCGTAAAAGCGAGTTCCTTGCAAGCTGGCATTAGTTAAATTAGTGTTTCTCAGCTTAATTCCTGATAAGTCCACTTTGTCTAATACTAAGGTAAATTGAGCGGGGCCGGCAGGAGTTTGACTTAAGTCGGTGCGACTGAGATCGACACCGTTGAGTTGGCTGCTATACACTGTGAGAATTTTGCCGATCGCCCTTTGCACTGTTCGCTGACGGGTAGCGGCTAACTCGCGTTCCGAGGCTTTCCCCCGGTAGCGCAGGGATTCGATCTCGTTGCTGAGCCCTTGGTTTAATCGCCGCAAGTCAGGTAAAGCTTTCGGCCCGCTACTGACTAAAGCTTGTTGGATCGCGTCCAGCATTGAGCTGCTATCTTCTTGGGTTAGCAAATCCGCTAACAGCGGTATGGCGCGGGAATCTTCCACCGCCCCCAAAGCCAAAATTGCCGATCGCCTCCCCGATGTTCCGCTGGGCGAAGCTGGAGACAATTTACTAACCAAAGCCACAAATAATTCGTCGTTCCGCTGGCGAGAATCCCGCATATTTGCTTGACTTTGAGTGTAGATCAAAGTGCCAACAAACAAAGTTAAAATTAATCCCGCGCTGCCAATGGTAACTATCACTAAAGTTGTGCCTGGATGTTGGCGCATCCAATTCCACAAACTGGGTTCTTCTTTGACATTGGTTTCGCGAGTCAAAACCACAGCCGCAATCTGCGCGTCTTCCTCAGTCCAATCTTGATTGTTGACAGGATTGGCAGATTGTTCGATCGATCGCGCATTGACCACCAAAGTATTCGCGAGGCGATCGTGTCCCGATTGCCGTTTGTAGCGGAAGGCAAAAGCGCCGTCTGCCAGCACTGCCAAGCCGCTCAGCCCCCCTAAAATGATTAAATCAGGAAACGCGCCGGATAAGCGCCAAATGCCGTAGGCTACGCTCAGAGGCACTCCCCAGCGCCCCAAACTTTCGCGAATCAGCACTCGCCTCCAACCCGGAGGAGTACCAAAAGCTGTGACGACTTTAACCGCAAACCAGCGTTTCGGGAGTGTTTGACCGGTTCTGGCGAGCAAAAATAGTTCCCACGCCGCTAAAACTAGCGGTGCTAGCAGCGCCCCCGACCAGAATAGATTAGTTAGGGGTGCGACTCTCGGGTTGCGATCGCGCACGGGTACGCCCAAAATACGGGCTACAGTTTCCGATGTTGCCGCTACAGAGGAATTTAGGGGCACGGTTTGAGCGTCCTTGTTGACCAACGCCCCGATACTGAAGGGAACGAGGGCGCTGGCGGCAATTAAGGAAATTTCAACGGCCCAAGCGCCGCACCTGCGAACCAGCAGTGGCATTTGCTGGGATTTTGTCTGCCAAGATGGAGACGGATCGGGTTGATTAATATCATCACCGGATGCGGTTGGGTTAGCCATATTTATAATTTCCTATTTTTAGTCGTTAGTTGGACGAATCAGCAGATATTGCCAATTTGTACGCTATGTAGATTAGCACTCCGAGAACGGCAAGACTCATCAGGGCCGAAATTAGCTGTACTATACTATTGAAGACTGTCAGAACCACGATCGCTCCGACGGCAAAGACTGCCACTTGTCCTGGTTTGGGGAGTTTTTGAAACTTGTCCAGAAATTGATTGTAGAAGGTTCCGAGCGCTTGATAGCTATCTGGATTTTGTTGGATGAGGGACGATCGCTCTACTTTAGCTTTTAGTTGTGCGATCGCTTGCTGCAAATTGAACTTATTTTGAGGATTCATAAAAAAATTGGGAGTTAGTTTAGCTGTACGCCGATCGTTTTAGGGCGGTCACATTAATAAGAGTCACATTAGCGTGTTCGGAACCGCTCATTATCCTCTACCGTCAAAGAAGTGGAACCTTCCGCCATTGTGTTCGGATAAATAAGGATAAAAATGAAGATATACTATCCGTGCGATCGCCCCAGACTGCGCTTTGGCTCGATCGCAATCCTAGCCCTAGGAATGATTTTAACTGCACCGGGGGCCCTTCGGAGCCAACCGCTACAAATTGCTCCGGGATTTCGCGAACCGCTGAGTGTTTCAGGAGTCTCCGGCGGCCCGAACAATAGCGGCGACTGCGGTTTCGTGGCCGCCGGGCCGAACCAGGTGATCGAAGTAACGCAGGATTTGCCATACTGGAAAATTGCCGTACAAACGGCGGGAGCGCCGAGTTTGATGATTCAGGGGCCCAGGGGTCGTTTCTGCGTCCTACCGGCGAATGCTGCTGCGGGGAACGTAGAATTTTCGGGTTATGGGGACAAGGGAACTTATGTGATTTTTGTGGGCGATCGGGCTCAAGGTCAACACCCTTACTCTCTCTCTATCACTCAACAGCGCAACTAAAAAAGCAATTAGATTGTAGCAAGTTGGTAGTCAGGACATTAGTCCTCAAAGCGCGATCTCGTTTCCGGTTGCATCGGAATCATAAAATCGAGCCAACAGTTAACACTCAACCATTCAGTTTTTCGACCCAGAATCAACAGTCAGCAGTCAACAGTCAGCAGTCAGCAGTCAACAGTCAGCAGTCAACAGTCAACAGTCAACAGTCAACAGTCAACAATCACCTGACGGTGCAACCGGAATTGATATAATTTGTTCTCTCACCCACTTGCGAAACAATCGGAGAGTTTGACTCGTCCCCGCTGTTTGACTTTGTTCGCAATATTCAGAAATAGCTTCAACAATTGGCAAATTGGGAAATGTTGGACTAATTGCCGATTCAACATATTTCCCATCTTCAAGCACATTAATCTGAAGCCTTTTATTTTCGTACCGCCAGATTTCAGGAACTCCCAGCGCCTCGTAAACTTCCAGTTGAGTTTTGGAAGTTAGATCCACTTCGATTGCTAAATCCGGCGGCGGATCGATACTTAAGTCGATGCGCTTTTTGCCAATCATTAGAGCAGCATTTTGAATGTAAAAACATTCATCCGGTTCAATTCCTTGTAACATACTTTTTCGCTTAAAAGTAGTAGAACCAAATGGTTCAAAGTCGATTTCAAGTTCCTCAAACAAAATATTCACTAAATAGCCAATAATCGTTTTAGCTTTCTCGTGTTCTGGCAGTGGCATCCTAATCTCCAAAATTCCTTGACTGTAAGCGATTCTGGAAGCACGGTGTTCTCCCAACTCCTCTAAAATTGCTTCAAATTCCAGCCAACTTACATCATGGAACAGCACCCTATGTCCAGGCGGTACACTGATTTGTCTCAATTGCAGCGTTACCATTCCAACCTCCAATTTATTTAAGTTTGCGATGCTTGTCTGTATAGAACCCATTTGATATCTATTCGCAAATCTCAGAAACCGGGTTTCTCTCTATATTTTTCGTCACCCAACCAAAAATTTGTAGAAACCCGGTTTCTCGCCCCTTTCGTCAAAATATATTTATCGTCACCCAACCCAAAAATTCAAAGATGTCAAATGGATTCTATAGGGAATTGGGCGCGGGCACGGGCAACTTGCCATCGTCGGCGAAGCCGAAGTATTGGGCATTGGTTATCAGAACAATTAATCTGAAACTGTCCAGATCGTCCGGCTTTTAGTATTAGACTTCTTGCAAAAATCCTTTTCATCAATTGATGGGATGGGATCTGGGGCTCATCCCACAAGAGTTATTTTTGATTGTGGGATGGGCCGAAGAGCCCGTCCTAATTATTTTTTGCAAGAGGTCTATTGTATATTTTCGGTATCTTTGTGGCAAATGAGTTCAATATATTTTACAATATTGAATGCCGTAATGGGCGCTAGCATAATAATATCATGTCCGATCGATCGGACATGATATTATTAATTGACAATCAGGAAGTCGCTGACTGTCAGGGACGGAGTATTGTCAAGGGTGGCAAATAGTGCACCAGTTCCCAAACCAATTTGTGCCCCGTTCTGGTTGAAGAATAACTTGCCTGTGGCGAGGCTGCAAACAATTAATCCATCGCTGGTTTCTGCTGCTAAATCGCTATCCACAAAGGCAATTTGAGCAGAAGTAATTGTTCCGAATGCAGTTTGAGATAAGAGGATTTTGTCTGTACCGGTCGTAAAATCAGTAATGCGATCGCTCCCAAAATCAGCAGTATTAAAAACACCGTTCGATTTAAACAAAAACCGATCGTCACCGCCACCACCAGTTAGCAAGTCATCGCCTGCACTTCCTGCAAGTAGATCGTTACCACCGCCGCCAATTAGCGTATCATTGCCATCGCCGCCAATTAGCGTATCATTGCCACCGCCGCCGACAACACTGTCATCACCTAAGCCACCATTAAATGTATCGTCGCCACCTCCCATGTCAACAACTGAATTGGCGTAGGTTCCTAAGAGGTTAATTACATCATTGCCGTCAGCATTGGAACTCGCAGCTTCATCGGCTTTGAGGTTGATAAAGAAACGAAAGTCGTTCATGGTGACAGTAATGCTGTCGTTACCGGTGCCGCCGATAATTTTTTCATCGGAACGCAGTGTATCGTTAGGATTAGTATTGTCATCCCAGGTTTCAGCAAAAGTGATATTGATGCTGTCATTGCCAACACCGCCTTGAACATCATTTACGCCGTCGGGGTCGGTAATGGTGTCGTCGCCTGTACCCCCGAAAATGCGATCGAGATTGCCTAAACCGCCGTCAATGAGGTCATTGCCGCCCTCACCATCGATGAAATCATCCGCAGCGTCGCCGTTGATGGTGTCGTCACCCTCCGCGCCCATCAGTGTATCTGGATCGGGGGTACCGTTCAAAAGTAAAGGGGCAATCGGGGGATTTGCAATCGGATTGACGGTGATGTTAACAGTGGCTGTCGCTGTCCCCCCGTGACTGTCGTCAAGCTGATATGTAAAGCTGTCCTGACCGGTGAAGTCACCGTGGGGGTGGTAAGTGATGAAGTCATCAGCCTTGTCTGGAGTGCCGTTAAAATTGATTTCAGCCTTGCCGCCGGCTCCGTTGGTCAAAACCGTCAAAATCAGGGGGTCGCCGTCTGGATCGCTGTCATTTGCTAATACGGGGATGTTGACGGGAGTGATTTGATCGGTGGTGGCGCTATCGCCGATCGCGATCGGCAATTTGTTGGCAAACTCGATCGTGACAGTAGCTGTCGCTGTTCCCCCGCGAGTGTCATCGATCTGATAAGTGAAGCTGTCCGTCTCCCAGAAGTCACGGTGGGGATGGTAAGTGATGAAGTCATCAGCCTTGTCTGGAGTGCCGTTAAAATTGATTTCAGCCTTGCCGCCGGCTCCGTTGGTCAAAACTGTCAAAATTAGGGGATCGTTGTCTGGATCGCGGTCATTTGCTAACACTGGAATGTTGACAGCAGTGTCTCGATGGGTGGTAACGCGATCGTCGATCGCGATCGGCAATTTGTTGACTGCTTTCACTGTCACCTCAACCTTGGTAACGTCCGAACCTCCCTTACCGTCTGCGATTTGATAGTGAAAGATATCCTGCCCGCTGAAGTCGGGATTGGGAGTGTAGGTAATGAAATCATCGTTCGGATTGTCCGGCGTACCGTTGTTGTTGACTTCGACTTTGGCGTTGTTGGAAGGCCTGAAAATACTGAGGTTCAAGGGGTCGCGGTCGGGGTCGCTGTCGTTGGCGAGGACGTTGATATCGATCGCGCTGCCAGCATTTACAGTGGCAGCATCCCCAGATGCGATCGGTGAATGGTTGGGATCGACTGTCACTTTCACTTTGGTAACAGCCGTACCTCCCTTACCGTCGTCGATTTGATAGAAAAACACATCCTCTCCGCTGAAGTCGGGATTGGGGGTGTAGGCGATGTAATCGTCTTGCGGATCGTCCGGCGTACCGTTGTGCCTGACTTCTGCTTTGCCGTTGTCTGAAGTCTTGAAAATGCTGAGGTTCAGGGGGTCGCCGTCGGGGTCGCTGTCGTTGGCGAGAACGTCGATATCGATCTCGC